>JBPBQU010000001.1:0-18018 GCA_050955085.1 Janthinobacterium lividum
ACCGGACGTCCCCGGCCTCGACCACCCCGAGGTTGGGCACGAGCGTGGTGAAGGGGTAGTCCGCGATCTTCGGCCGGGCTGCCGAGAGCGCGGCCACCAGGCTGGACTTGCCGGCACTCGGGAAACCCACCAACGCGACGTCCGCGAGGGTCTTGAGCTCCAAGTGGATGTCGCCCCCGTCACCGGGCTCCCCCAGCAACGCGAACCCGGGAGCCTTGCGCTTGGCCGACGCCAGCGCCGCGTTGCCGAGCCCACCGCGGCCACCGGCCGCGACCGTGAAGCGGGTTCCGTAACCCACCATGTCGGCGAGCAGGTCACCCTTGGGAGAGCGGACGATCGTGCCCTCGGGGACGCCGATGACCAGGTCCTCGCCCTCGGAACCGCTGCGGTGCGACCCCATGCCGAAGGAACCGTCGGTGGCGTGGCGGTGCGGGCGCCGGTGGTGCTCCAGCAGGGTGGTGACCTGCGCGTCGACCTCGAGGATGACGTCACCGCCACGCCCACCGTTGCCACCGTCGGGACCGCCGAGGGGTTTGAACTTCTCGCGGTGGACCGAGGCGCAGCCGTTGCCGCCGTCACCCGCCGCCACGTGCAGGACGACGCGATCGACAAAGGTGGCAGACATGAGGTTCTCCGGTTCGAGAGGGCGGGAGCGTCGCCGCCTGCTCGACGCGGGGTCGTAGCGGGAGACGCGGGTGTGACGGGGGCGAGGGTCGCCGTGACAATGCGGATAAGGAGATGCGGAGGTGGAGATGCGGAACGGAAAACTGTGGGTTGAAAGCCGAAGGGGCGGACCGGATCACCGGCCCGCCCCTCCGTGTTCAGGATCCGAGCGTCGTCACACGCCCGCGGTCACGACGTTGATGACCTTGCGCCCGCGACGGGTACCGAACTCGACGGCGCCGGGAATCAGGGCGAACAGCGTGTCGTCACCGCCGCGCCCCACACCCGCACCCGGGTGGAAGTGCGTGCCGCGCTGACGGACGATGATCTCGCCCGCACTGACGACCTGTCCGCCGAAGCGCTTCACGCCGAGGCGCTGCGCGTTGGAGTCACGGCCGTTGCGCGAGGAGCTCGCGCCCTTTTTGTGTGCCATGAGGTGATCTCACTCCCCGATGCTGGTGATCTTGACCCGGGTCAGCGGCTGGCGGTGGCCCTGCCGCTTGCGGTACCCGGTCTTGTTCTTGTACTTCAGGATGGTGATCTTGGGGCCCTTGGCGGCCTCGACCACCTCGGCGACGACCTTGACACCCGAGAGCGCCGAGGCGTCGGAGGTGACGGTCTCCCCGTCGACGAGGAGGAGCGTCTGCAGCTGCAGGGTCTCCCCGTTCGCCACGGCGACACGGTCGATGGTCAGCACGTCGCCGACCGAGACCTTCTCCTGCCGACCGCCGGCGCGGACGATGGCGTAGACCACAACGAACCCGTTTCTCTCGTCACGAACTGAGACTGCGAACTGCTGAACGATTGCACCGCCCGACCGCGAGACGGCCGAACGGTTCGCGCACTATGGCGCACCAAGAGCCGAGCGTACGGACACCGACCCGCTGCGGTCAAAACGACCCCGAGCGAGACGGCCTGCCGTCATTCCCCGTCCACCGGCTCACCGGCCGATTCGACCGCGGGGGTCACCGACGCGAGGTTGTCCTTGCGCGCCGCTGCCACCGCCGCGATCGCGGCCAGCACCGCGGCGTCCTTGGCGGTCTCCTTCACCGGGGCCTCCACGGCCTCCGGCTCGGTCGAACGGCCGCCGCCGCGAGCACGCCGCGAACGCGACCGGCCGTTCGAGGTCTCGTTCCCGCTCGACCCGCTCGGGCCGGGAGCGGCGCCGGTGGGTTCTGCCGGTGAGGTGTCGGTGCTCGCCGCAGTCGAGACCGAGGACCGCTCGGGGAGACGCTCGAACGCCGAGGACTCCGCCTCCTCCAACTCGTCGAGCACCGCGGCCAGCCCCTGACCGGTGCGCTTGCGCGTCATCTGCACGAGGCCGAGGGAGGTGACCTCCGCGACCTGGTGCTTCGTCCGATCGCGACCCAGGCACTCGACCAACCGGCGCAGCACGAGGTCCCGATTGGACTCGAGGACCATGTCGATGAAGTCGATGACGATGATCCCACCGATGTCGCGCAACCGCAGCTGACGGACGATCTCCTCGGCCGCCTCGAGGTTGTTGCGGGTGACCGTCTCCTCGAGCGTGCCGCCCGACCCCGTGAACTTCCCCGTGTTGACGTCGACGACGTGCATCGCCTCGGTCGGGTCGATGACCAGAGAACCTCCCGAGGGCAGGTAGACCTTGCGGCCCAACGCCTTCTGCAACTGCTCGTCGATCCGGTAGTGCGCGAAGGCGTCCTCCTCGTCATCCCACTGCTCGAGGCGGTCGGCCAGATCGGGTGCGACGTCGTTGACATAGCTGTGCACGGTCTCCCAGGCGCTGTCACCGGAGACGACGAGTTTGGTGAAGTCCTCGTTGAACACATCGCGCACGACGCGCACGGTGAGGTCGGGCTCACCGTGCAGCAGGATCGGAGCGCTCTTGGAGCTCACCCTGGCCTGGATCGCCTCCCACATCGACTGCAGGCGCTGGACGTCGGCGGCGAGCTCCTCCTCCGCCACCCCCTCCGCCGCCGTGCGCACGATGACACCGGCCCCCTCGGGGACGACCTTCTTGAGGACCTTCTTCAACCGGGTGCGCTCGGTGTCGGGCAGCTTGCGCGAGATCCCCGTCATGGACCCCCGGGGCACATAGACCAGGTAGCGCCCGGGCAGCGAGACCTGACTGGTCAGGCGTGCACCCTTGTGCCCGACCGGGTCCTTGGTGACCTGGACGAGCACCGGGTCACCGGACTTCAACGCGGCCTCGATACGACGCGGCTGCCCCTCGAGACCCGCCGCGTCCCAGTTCACCTCACCGGCGTAGAGAACCGCGTTGCGGCCCTTGCCGACGTCGACGAACGCGGCTTCCATCGACGGCAGGACATTCTGGACCCGGCCCAGGTAGACGTTGCCGACCATCGTGGTCTGGGTCTGCTTCGCGCCGTAGTGCTCGACGAGGATCTTGTCCTCGAGCACGCCGATCTGGGTGGTCTCGTCGCGTTCCCGGATGACCATGACCCGCTCGACACTCTCCCGTCGGGCCAGGAACTCCGCCTCGGTGAGGATCGCCCGTTTGCGGCCCTGCTCACGGCCCTCGCGACGCCGCTGCTTCTTGGCCTCCAGGCGCGTCGACCCCTTGAGTGCGGTGATCTCGTCCTCACCCGTCCCGCGCTCGCGCGGGGTCGAGCGGCGGGGTTCACGCACCCGCACGACCGTGTTCGGCGGGTCATCGGCGGAGAGCTCCTCCGCCTCACCGGCACCACCGCGGCGGCGGCGGCGACGACGACGACGCGAGGACCCGCTCGACTCGGGGTCGTCCCCCTCCTCGGAGTCGGAGTCGCCACCCTCGTCGGAGTCGGCATCCACACCGTCAACGGTCTCAGCGGCCCGGTCCTCGACCGTGTCCTCGGCCGGGTCGTCGTTCTCGTCACCGATCGACTCCCCGCTCAGGTCGTCGTCGAGGTGCCGGTCGCGTGCACCCTCGGATCTACCGTCGTCACCGGTGGGACCGTCATCGTCGCCGTCCTCGGCGCGGTTGCGGCTGCGTCGTCCACGACCTCCACGCCGGCGGCGGCGACGGGGTGAGTCCGAGGAGTCCGGGTCGTCGGCCTCGTCCGGGTCCTTGCCGGATCCGTCGTCGCTCAGCCCGTCGTCGCTCTGCCCGTCGTCGCTCTGCCCGTCGGCTCGATCGTCGTAGAGCTGCTCGGCGTCGGCCTGCTCGGCGGGCTGGTGCTCATCGTGTGCCGACCGCGCGCCGCCTGCCATGTCCGGGTACGCCGGGAATGCGTCGAGTTCGTCCTCGTCGTCCCCGAACACCGCGCCGAGGCCGACGCCCGGGCGGGCCTCGGCGCTGGGCGGCGGACCGGCCGGAGCAGAGGCACGACGACTGCGCCGCGGCGGTGTCTCGTCGGGGGCCTGGAAGAACACGGCGGTCGCACGGGCCGCGGCCTCGGCGGCGCGGTCGGCTGCGGTCGGCGTCGGCTCCGCGCGCGAGATGCCTCGGGCGCGCAGCAGGACCGGGTCGTCCATGAGATCGGGATGAGGCTCGAGAGCGGCCCCCTCCTGCGTCATCTCGGGAGTCTGCGGCACGGGGTCTTCGAGACGCGTCTCCTGGACGGGCACGTCCACCACGACCTGGGCCGGGGCCGGCTCGACCACGTCCTCGACCGGTGCGGTCTTCGCACGGCTACGACGGCGCCGGACCGGCGCCCTCTCGACCACGGCCACCGCCCCCGCAACATCGTCGGCGGTTTCCTCGGCCGCTCCCGCGCCATGGGTGGGGAGCACGTCACCCTCGGGCCGGATCGCTGCGGCGACGTCCTCTTCCGACCGGGTCGCCTCAGCCGCGGTCGTCTCAGCAGGGGCCGTCTCAGCAGGGGTCGGTTCGGCCACCTTGCGCGTCGCACGACGGGTCCGGCGCCTGGGTGCCGGGGTTTCCCCGGACGTGTCATCCCGGGCGGATTCGGTCGCCGAGGTGTGATCGGGGGCCGCAGCCGGCTCGAGCGCGGCGGTGGCCTCACCCGGCGCACCCGTCCCGACCGGCGTAGCTGTCTCGATCGCGGCAGCCCTCTCGGCGGGCGGTGCGGGATCAACAGTCGGCGCCGGTGCCGGATCAACGGGCACCGCCGGTGCCGGATCAACGGGCACCGCCGGTGCCGGATCAACGGGCACCGCCGGTGCCGGATCAACGGGCACCGCCGGTGCCGGATCAACGTGTACCGGCGGACCCGCGGGCCTACTGGCGGCGCGTCGCCGCCGGGGCTTGGTGACCGCTGCGTCTGCGGCGGAGTCTTCTTCAGGTGTGGTGCTCACGCGGTCTCCCGTTCGCCCCGCGACGGCCACTCCACCGGTGAACCCATGACCGTTCGAGGCGGACTCGTCACAATCGCCGGGTGGGTCGTCCCGCACCCGACGGAAGTCCTCGGCGCACGGGCGGAAGATCGCTCTCGGTGGCGGCACTCCGCTCGCGCCGTCGGCGTTCGCAATCCCGGCGTGCGTGCCAGGGCGCCTGCGAGGTCCTCTCACTGACCGCGGCGCTGCCCGGACATCGCGCACCAGGCGGCGATCTCGTCGGCGGGTCACCCGTCCGGTGTAGGGAACACGCGACCATCGGCAGTGTCTCACAACCCGCCCCGGCGAAGTCCCCCGGAGTCCGCGATCGGGGGCTCCAGCGAGGCGCGCCACCACCGGGCCCGTCCAGGCTATGCTCGCCGCAACACCATCCAGAGTGGCCGAGAGTCCTGGCTCGACGACGCCACAGCAACCACCGCTCGTGCGGCAGGTGCTCCCGCCAGGGACGATGGAGGATCGACCGTGAAGATCTCGGCCCGCCACACCCGCACCATGTTGACCAAGCGCCGCCACGTGGACTTCGCTCGCTGCTGCACGATGCGCTGTCCGTCGATGCGCCGTGAAGGCTGCCCCGTCGGCCGGTAGCCGTAGCCGCCCGCACCACTTCTCTTCTCCTCCCCGCGCCCGCTGTGTGCTGGCGCACTCTTCCGTGACACGTACCCACGACGGACGACGCATGTCCGCCTTCCCTTGGAGCATCGATGTCCCTGCACGTCCCGGCCTCCCGCGCGTCCCTGCCCACCGGCCTGCCGAATCTCCTGGCCAGCCGCCGCCGGATCCTCTCCTCGGCACTGGGAATCGGCGCCCTCGCCGCGACCGGTTCGCTCTCCGCCTGCGGTGACGGCTCGGCCACCTCCGGCCTGGCGGCCGACGCGAAGGGTGACCTCAAGGGCGCGACGATCAAACTGATGGTCAACCAACCGCACCGGCTGGCCTTCACGGACATGCTGGGGCCTGCCTTCGCCAAGGAGTTCGGCGGCACGCTCGAGGTCACGGCGATCCCCTACGACCAGCTGACCAGCAAGCAGATCCTCGACGTGCAGGGTGGCGACGGCGAGTTCGACGTCTTCGACTACTTCTACTTCGGGCTCGGTGATCTCGTGGACGCGGGCGCGCTCGTCGACCTCACCGACTGGATCGAGGCCAACGACGCCGGTGACGCCGGCATCGCCACCGCCGACTTCCTGCCCTCCATCTACGACCCGTACACGCTGCTCGACGGCAAGCGATACGGACTGCCCTTCGACGGTGACACCCACGTCCTGTACTACAACGCCGAGGTCTTCTCGAAGTACGGGGTCGAAGCGCCGAACACCTGGGACGAGTACGACGCGGCGGCCGCGAAGATCACCCAGGACTCCAAGGGTGCGGTCTACGGCGCGATCGTCGAGGGTCAGCAGGTCCCGGTCATCCTGGGATGCTCCTTCGTCAACCGGCTCGCGGGTTACGGCGGTGCCCTGCTCGACGCCGACGGCAAGCCCCTGCTGACCTCCGACGCCGCGGTGTCCGCCCTGCAGCACCTCATCGACGTCTCCCCCTCCGCCCTGCCGACCCCGTTGCAGACCGGTTTCGACCAGGCCAACTCGGCATTCCTCTCGGGCCAGGGAGCCATGCTCGACACCTGGACCGACCTCGGTCTCAAAGCCCAGGACCCTGCCAGCTCCAAGATCGTCGACAAGTGGGGTGTCGTCCCGCTGCCCGTTGGTGGTTCCAACACCGAACACCGCACGGCGCTGGAGTCCGGGTTCGGACTCGGCGTCTCGGGCGCTTCGGGGCAGAAGGAGATCGCGGCGGCCTTCGTCAAATGGGCCACCGACAAGGACCGCAACTTCCTGGTCGCCTCGACCGCAGGTTCCGGCATCGACCCGGCGCGCAAGAGCGTGCTGGACTCCGACGACTACGCCAAGGCCGCCGGCAAGGCCACCGACGTCATCAGGGAGGGCCTCGACGGCTCCCCGCTGATCTGGCCGAAGGCCGCGGGCGCGCTCAAGCTGATGCAGGACCTCGTCGACCAGTTGGCGCTCGCCGTCCAGGGCACCCAGGATGCGCAGACGTCGTTGCAGAAGGCGCAGGACATCTGGGTCAAGGAACTCGGGTGAGCACGGCCCCCTCCGTGGAGTCCGGACCCACCGGGGTGCCGCGCCAGTCGGATCGTCGATCTGGACCGCACGAGCGTTCCCGGGCGATGCGGGGTCGCCACCGCCCGGGGCACGTCTCGAGCTGGCTGGCGGCGCCCAGCCTCGCCGGGTTGGCGATCATGCTCGTCTACCCGACGGTGTTCGTCCTCCTGCTGGCGTTCACGAAGTCGTCCCTCGCCCACCCGGTGCAGCGGTGGATTGGTACGGCGAACTTCGTGGACGCGTGGGAGTCGCTGGCGTTCGCGGGTTCCCTCGTGCGGTCGGTCGTCTTCGCCGTGCTGGCCGCCGTGCTGGCCACGGTGCTGGGGGTCGGGCTAGCCCTGTTGTTGCACGCGCGCGGGACCCGGTTCGGGGTGGTGGGCACGATCCTGCTGCTCCCCCTCGTCACCCCGCCCGTCATGGTCGGCGTCGCGTGGAAACTCATGCTCGCTCCCGTCGGTGGCGCGTTCACGGGGGTCTTCGACGCACTCGGACTGCACGGGGCGAATCCGCTGGGGGACAGCACCGGTGCTTTCGGTGCTCTGGTGCTCATGCACGTCTGGCAGTGGACGCCGCTCGTGACGTTGCTGGTGTTCGCGGCCCTGCTCGGGGTTCCCGAGGAACTGCGCGAGGCCGCGGCCCTCGACGGGGCGGGGGCGTGGCGGTCGTTCACGAACGTCGTGTGGCCGGTGGTGGCACCCAACGTCTACTCGGTGCTGTTGTTGGAACTGATCATCGGATTGAAGGTGTTCGACCTCGTCACGGTCGTCACCCAGGGAGGGCCCGGGGTGTCCACGATCGTGGCGAGTTTCGAGATCTTCCGCACCGGATTGCGGGGAAGTTACGAGATCGGGACGGCGGCCGCCGAGACCCTGCTGTTCGGGTTGCTCGTGGGTGTGCTGACCACCGTCGTCACCTTGCTGCGGGCGCGCGCCGTGAAGGCCGAGCAGTGACCGCGAGCAGGTTGTCCCACACCGGGTTGCGCCTCGTCCTGGCTCTCATCGCGTTCGTCGCGCTGGTGCCGTTGCTGTTCCTCGTCTCGCTGTCCCTGCGCAGTGTCGACGACATCTCCAACGGAGGCTGGTTTCCCAGCACGTTCGTGTGGTCGAACTTCTCGAAGGCCTTCGAGACGGTCTCGCTCTCGACGATGCTCGCCAACTCCTGGGTCGTCGCGGTGGGCGCGACGATCCTGACCTCACTCATCGCGGTACCCGCGGCCTACGTGACCGCCCGCGCCGGGGTCCGGGGGGAACGCCTGCAGACGCTGCTGCTGGCCAGCTACTGCGCCCCGCCCATCGTCGCGGTCCTGCCGTTGTACTACCTGCTCAAGCAGACCGACCTCACCAACGCCGTGGCCGGGTTGATCCTGGTCAACGGACTGGCGAACGTGCCCGTCGCGGTGTGGTTGCTCGATGGTTTCGTGCGCCGGATCCCGCTGGAGATCGAGGAGGCCGGCTGGGTGGACGGACTGTCCACCAGCGGCGGCCTGCTGCGCATCGTCCTCCCCCTGCTCGCCCCCGGCCTCGTGGCCGCACTGCTCATCTGCCTGTTTCTGTCCTACAACGAGTTCCTTTTCGCGGTGTCGTTCTCGCAGAGCACGTCGAGCCAGACCCTCCCGGTCGGGTTGTCGCTCTTCCAGGGGGATCGGACCGTGCAGTTCGGCCAACAGGCCGCGGCCTCGTTGATCGGGATCCTCCCCATGTACGTCCTGGCCGTCGTGGCCCAGAAATGGCTGGTCGGCGGCCTGTCCGCCGGGGCCGTCAAGTGATTCCCGGGGCCGTCAAATGATTCAAGGAGAGTTTCGTGCCTGAGAAGAGGATCCACCTCAACGCCTTCGACATGACGTGCGTGGCGCACCAGTCGCCCGGTCTCTGGCGCCACCCCGACGATCAGTCGTACCGCTTCGACGACATCCGGTACTGGACGGAACTCGCGAAGCTCCTCGAACGCGGTCGTTTCGACTCACTGTTCATCGCCGACGTCCTGGGGATCTACGACGTCTTCAAGGGTGGCCCGGAGACCGCTCTGCGAGAGTCGACGCAGGTCCCGGTGGGCGACCCGATGCTGGCCGTCTCCGCGATGGGTGCCGTGACCGAGCACCTCGGGTTCGGGGTCACCGTGTCACTGACGTACGAGAAGCCTTACTCGTTCGCCCGGAAGATGGCGACGCTCGACCACTACACCAATGGCCGCGTGGGCTGGAACGTGGTCACGTCCTACCTCGAGAGTGCGGCCAAAAACCTGGGTCTGGACCGCCAGATCCGCCATGACGAACGCTACGAACTCGGCGAGGAGTTCATGGCCGTCTGCTACAAGCTGTGGGAAGGCTCCTGGGAGGACGACGCGGTCGTGCGCGACCGCGAGGCCGGGGTCTTCACCGACCCGGGCAAGGTCCACCCCATCGAGCACCACGGGAAGTTCTTCGACGTGCCCGGCATCGGACTGAGCGCGCCGTCACCGCAACGCACCCCCGTCATCTTCCAGGCCGGCGCGTCTCCACGCGGCATGGGGTTCGCCGCGCAGCACGGAGAGGCGATCTTCAACACCGCGACCCGTCCCGAGATCATGCGGCCCTGGGTCGACAACCTGCGCGCGCAGGCCGCCGAGGCCGGGCGCGACCCGCGCAGCGTCAAGGTCTTCACCCTCGTCACCATCATCACCGCAGCGACCGACGCGGAAGCCAGGGCGAAGTACGACGAGTACGCCCAGTACGTCAGTTACGAGGGCGCCCTCACCCTCTACGGCGGCTGGAGCGGGCTCGACCTCTCCACCTACCCCCCGGACGAGCCGCTGGAGTATGCCGAGACCGAGGCCGTCCGCAGCGCCGTCGAGGCGTTCTCGAGCGCCGATCCGGATCGGAAGTGGACCCCGCGCGACATCGCGAAGTGGGTGGGTATCGGCGGCATGGGTGCCGTGATCGTCGGCGCACCCGCCACCGTGGCGGACGAACTCGAGCGCTGGGTCGACGTGGGTGACGTCGACGGTTTCAACTGCGCCTACGCCATCACGCCCGGCACATTCGAGGACCTCGTCACCCTCGTCGTCCCGGAGTTGCAACGTCGTGGCCTCTACCCCACCGACTACGAGGGTGAGACCTTGCGCGAGAGCATCTACGGCAAGGGCCAGATCCACCTGCGCGACGACCATCCCGGCGCCGGGTACCGCGTGCGATCGCAGGCAGAACCGCAGGCAGCACCGCAGGCAGGAACGCACGCGGGAATCCAGGCGTGAACGCGCACGTCGTCCGCGACGGCGCGCACGCGCTGGAGCTGGCCCGTGAGTTCGGCGCCGAGCTCGCCAGGGGTGACGCCGCGCGCGATGCCGAACGGCGCCTCCCGCACGCCGAGGTCGCCCGTCTCGCGGCGTCCGGCCTGCTCGGGATCACCGTCCCCCGCGAGTTCGGTGGGGCCGGGGTCAGCGCGCGCGTGCTCGGCGACGTCATCGTCGAACTCGCCACCGGTGACTCCAACGTCGGCCAGATCCCGCAGAACCACTTCTTCTTCGTCGACGTCGTCCACCACGTCGGCACGCAGGGGCAGCAGGAATTCTTCTACGGTGAGGTCCTGGCCGGTCGCCACTTCGGCAACGCGCTGTCCGAGCGTGGGTCGAAGACGGCCTGGGAGTACGACATCCGCTTCGAGAGACAACCCGACGGGCGCTACCTCGTCGACGGCACCAAGTACTACGGCACGGGAACCCCGTACGCGGCATGGATCCCGATCTACGCCACCGACCGATCCGAGAATCCCGAAGGGGAGCTGACCGCGGCCTGGATCCCCGCCGACCACCCAGGGGTGACGGTCGTCGACGACTGGGTGGGCATGGGCCAGCGCACCACCGGCAGCGGCACGGTGCGCTTCGAGAACGTCCTCGTCGACGCCGACCGGGTGATGCCCGCGGGACGGATGTTCGAGCAGGCGGAGACGTTCGGGGCGCTGGGGAACTTCCTGCACGCCGCCGTCGACGTCGGCATCGCCCGCGCAGCCCTGCGCGACGGCCGGGACCTGGTGCGCACCATCGCGCGACCGTGGCCGGAGTTCGGCGCCCCGTCGGCCGCCGAAGACCCCTTGATCGTGCAGGAGTTCGGGGATCTCGTCCTGCGGACCCGGGCGGCGCACGCCCTGCTGCACGAAGCGGGTGACGCCATCGACACCGCCCGCGCGAATCCCGACCGCGACGACTTCGAGGACCTCGCCGCGGAGGCGTCGCTCGCGGTCGCCGCAGCACGCGCCCAGGCCGACACCGCCGCCGTGAGCGTCTCCAGTGACGTCTTCGCTCTCGTCGGCACCCGCTCGGCCGCGACCGACCTCAACCTGAACCGACACTGGCGCAACGCGCGCACCCATACGCTGCACGATCCACGTCGCTCCAAGCTGCGCCATCTCGGCAACCACGCCCTCAACGACGTCGACCCGCCCTCCAACGGTTGGGTGTGAGGAGAGAACCGTGTCCCTGACCGAGAACGCCGCCCACGACGCTGCCCGCGACGCCGCGGACCGGCTGGCCCTCGACGCCCTCGACCGCGACCGCGCCAATGCGGAACCGTTCGCCGAGGCCGACCTCCTGCGCAAGGCCGGACTGCCGAACCTGTTGCTGCCCGAGGACCTCGGCGGGGGTGGCCTGCCCTGGTCGGTCGGGCTCGAGGCGGTCCGCGAGATCGCCCGCGCGGACGGTTCCATCGCGCAGCTGCTGGCCTACCACTACGTCAACGCGCACAACCTCGTCTGGGTCGCCGACGACGCGGGTCGTGCGCGGTGGGGGCGGGCGTCCGCCGAACAGCAGTGGTTGTGGGGGGATTCGGTCAACCCTGTCGACCCCGACCTCGAACTCGTCCGTGACGGGGACGACTACCTGCTGCGAGGTCGGAAGAACTTCTCCACCGGAGCCAGCGTCGGTGACGTGACCGTCGTCGGCGGACTCGCCCGGGACACCGGCAAACACCTCCTCGTCGTCGTCGCGCGCGACACCCCCGGGTTCGTCAAGGGCGGGGACTGGGACAACCTCGGGCAGCGGTTGTCCGCGAGCGGCAGCGTCCGCTTCGACGACGTCCGCATCACCCCCGACGCGATCCTCGGCAGCACCTCACCCGAGGACACCACAGCGTTCTCCTCCCTCGTCACCCCGGCGATCCAGGCCGCTTTCGGGCACTTCTACCTCGGTGTCACCCGCGGTGCCCTGGAGGCGGCTGCGGACTACACGCGCACCACGTCGCGGCCGTGGCTGCTCGCCGACGTCGCCTCGGCCACCGAGGATCCCTACGTGCTCGCGACCTACGGTCGCCTCGTCGCCCGGCTGCGCGCCGCGGAGGCGTTGGGCCGCAGCGTCGCCGTTTCCCTGTCGCAGGCGCACGATCGAGGTCTCGACCTGACGTGGCACGAACGCGGTGAGGTCGCGGAGGAGATCGCCGCCCTCAAGGTCGTCTCCTCCGACCTCGCCGTGGAGGCGACCTCGGCCATCTTCGAGGTCACGGGGGCCCGGGCGTCCAGCAACACGTACGGCTTCGACCGGTTCTGGCGCAACGTCCGCACCCACACGCTGCACGACCCGGTGCAGTACAAGGCACGTGAGGTGGGCAACCACTTCCTCACCGGGACCCACCCGGAGTTCACCCTCTACACCTGACCACCGGTCGAGTCAGGTCAGGTCATGGGGTCCGACACGGCACCGTCCCGCCCCCCGCCATCGGAGCCGGGCCACCGACATCGCGCGTCATCCGGTGGCCGGGACGGGGGAGAACACCACGGCGAAGGTGGTCGCCCGCGCCTGCAACCGGTAGGCCGGCAACGTCGCGGGGCCGCAGGACGCGGTCCCGATCCCCTGCTGTCCGGCGTCCAGGTGCACCCAGACGCAACCCTCGTCCCGTAACTCCCCCGGGTGCGCCGCCGCGTCCAGCGCCTCGGTACTCCACCGCCGCACCGTGAGGCCGATACTGGGCTCACCCTCGATGCGGAGCCCGGTTCCTTCGGGACCGGTCAACTCCGCCCATCTGACGTCGGCGCGCTGGCCGTTCTCCTGCGGACGGACGTAAGGGGTCTGCAGGTCGTCGACGTCGGAGCAGAAGCGTCCCGTCCAGGTCGCGGACCCCGTGTCGGGGTAGGCCTCCCCCGGTCCGCGGCCGAACCACGTCAGGACCCCGAGCCGGCGGGGAACGCGCAACCGGATCCCCAGACGCGGCAACGGGACCGAGAGCCCTCCTGGGGCCTGCGGGATGACCTCGACCTCCAGCCGGACGCTCCCGTCCTCCCTGGCTCTCCACCGGAACTCGGTGGCAAAACCCGTGTCGGTGCCCGCCGGTGCCGATCGCCCGCTCACCACGACACCCTCGTCCGTCACGGACACCGACGAGGTCCGGTGTCGCAACCGGTGCAGACCGAGCGCGCGCCACGCCGGTTCCAACGCTTCCCCGTGCTCACCGCAGTCGTTGTCGGTCGGAGCCCGCCACAACGCGAGTTCGAGACCGTCGAGCTCGACGTCCCCGACGCTGCGCACGGCGCCGCTGCGGGCGTCGACCACGGCGGAGCCGAGGCGCACATCGCCCCCGCACCGCGTCGGTGCCACCACTCCCGGCGCAGGTGCGGGCGCCGGCCCCGACAACTGCACCTGCCCGCTGCCCAGCACGTGACCTTCCGAGGCCCACGGCGTCGCCACCGCCAGGACCGCGGTGACGGTGAACCAGCGCTCAGGCGCGGACGGAAGGGCCAGCACCTCGGAGGGCACGTTCAACGTCGCCGACGACCGGGGCTGCAGGGGTGGTGTCGACAGGGTCCCCCGCGCGACGCACACCCCCTCGTCCTCCACGACCCATTCGAGGCGGACGTGTGCGAGGTCCACGACGTCGTAGTGGTTCGTCAACCGCAGGACGTCACCGGCGTCACCCGCCTCGGGACGCAACCGCACCTGGGCGATGACGGACTTGTAGTCCAGCAACCCCGGCGACGGGGTGCGGTCGGGGAACACCAGACCGTCCGCGACGAACGCGCCGTCGTGCAACGGTTCACCGAAGTCACCGCCGTAGGCGAAGCGCTCGTACCCGTCGCGACCCTGCTGACGCAGACCGTGATCGATCCATTCCCAGACGAACCCGCCCATGCAGCGCTCGGAGCTCTCGAACAGGTCCTGGTACTCGGACAGGCCACCCGGGCCGTTGCCCATGGCGTGGGCGTACTCGCACTGCACGAACGGCATCGCCCGACGCCGGGCGTCGGCCCCGGCGTCGGCCAGCGGCTCCTCCGTCCGGGTCGCGATCGCGGCCACCTCCTTGTGCGTCGCGTACATCCGCGAGTAGACGTCGGCATACGGCACCGCCCAGTCGTGCTCGTAGTGCACCGGACGCGACGGATCGCGGTCCTTCACCCAGGCCGACATGGCGGCAAGGTTCCGCCCGGTCCAGCTCTCGTTGCCCAACGACCACAGCACGATGCTGGGGTGGTTCTTGTCCCGCTCGACCGTGCGGCGCATCCGGTCCAGGTAGGCATCTCGCCAGCGTGGGTCGTCGGAAGGATTGTCCCGCCACTCCTGGACGAAGAAACCGTGTGTCTCGAGATCACACTCGTCGACGACCCAGAGTCCGAACTCGTCGCAGAGATCGAGGAAACGCGGATGCGGCGGGTAGTGGCTGGTGCGGACGGCGTTCACGTTGTGGCGCTTCATCAGCAGCACGTCGGCCAGCATCTCGGCCTCGCTGACCGCCCGGCCCGTGTCCGGCGAGAACTCGTGACGGTTGACCCCGCGCAGCTTCACCGGGGCACCGTTCACCGTGAAGACGCCGTCGACGATGGCGACGGTACGGAAACCGATCCGCAGCGACACGCGTTCACTGCCCGCGACCACCTCGGCGTCGTAGCTGCGCGGTACCTCCACCGACCACGGTTCCACACCCGGGACACGGACCTCCTCCCCCGCCGCGACGTCGATGCCGAGTTCGGGCACGAGCACCCGCGCCGTTCCCCCGCCGGGGACGATCGCGTCCACCCGCAGACGACCCGCGGACGTGACGGCGTCGAAGTCGGCGTGCACGAAGACGTCCTCGACCCCGTCCGCGGGACGCAGCTGCAGGGTGACGTCGCGGAAGATGCCGGACAACCACCACATGTCCTGGTCCTCCAGATAGCTGGCGGAGGACCACTGGTGGACGCGGACGGCGAGAACGTGGTCGTCGCGGGACGCGTCCAGCGCCTCGGTGACGTCGAACTCCACCGGGAGCCTGCTTCCCACCGAGCGCCCCACCTCGGTGCCGTCGACCCAGGCCGTGAAGGCGGAGTCGACGCCCTCGAAACGCAGTACGGCCCTTGCCGCGTCGAACCCGGGAACGTCGGGCGCCGGGACGCTGAAGTGGCGGCGGTAGTCGCCCGTCGGGTTCTCGTCGGGTACGTGCGGTGGATCGACGGGGAAGGGGTACACCACGTTCGTGTACGCCGGTGATCCCCAGCCCTGCAGTTGCCAGTGCCCGGGCACGGCGATCGTCGCCCAGCTCCCGTCGTCGAGATCGGGACCGGGAAGGTCGTCCACCGGGGTGTCCGCGCGTTCGGCATAACGAAAGCGCCAGCGGCCGTTCAGCGAGAGCGCCGGGGCGTTCGAACGCGCCGACGCCCGCGCGGGGCGAGCACCCCGCGCGGGCGTGAAGTCCTCGAACCAACGCGTCATCCCTTGGTAGCTCCCAGCGTGAGACCGGACACGAACTGCTTCTGCAGCGCGAAGAAGACGACGAGCACAGGCAGCGCCACCAGGACCGAACCGGCCGACAGCAGGTTGTAATCCGTGAAGAACTGCCCCTTGAGGTTGTTCAGCGAGCTCGTGATCGGGAACTTGTCACCCGACTGCAGGAGAACCGTGGCCCAGAAGAACTCGTTGTAGATCCAGGTGATCTCCAGCACCGCGAGCGCGGCCAGGGCCGGCCGGCACAGCGGCAGGGTGATCTGCCAGTACTGCTTGAAGACGCTCAGACCGTCCACCTGCGCCGCCTCGTAGAGCTCGTACGGCAGGGTCTTCATGTAGTTGCTGAGCACGAAGGCGCAGAACCCGGTCTGAAAGGCGGTGTTGACGATGATCAACGCCCAGTAGCTGTCGAGCAGCGTCCCGGAGTAGCTGAACCAGTAGGGCACCGTGATCGAGCGGAAGAGCCGGTACAGCGGGATGAGCAGCGCCTGCGGCGGCAGCAGGTTGGCTGCCGTGAACAGGCCGAGCAGGGCCAGGTTGAACTTGAAGTTGAAACGGGCTACCACGAAGGCGACCATCGACGCCAGGAACAGCGCGAGGACGACCGAGGGCACCGTGATGATCACCGAGTTAAGGAAGTGCCGGCCGAAGTCACCCTGTTCCCAGGCGCGGGAATAGTTTTCGAGCGTGAACCCACCGAAGGAGGCATACCCGTTGGCCTGGGTGTAACCGTAGTCGCGGAAGGAGTTGAACAACGCCCACAGCAAGGGGAACAACCAGAGGATGGACGCGCCGATGAGGAAGACGTAGAGGATGACGCGCGCCGGAGCGATCCTCTTCGGAGCGTCCGGGACGTCGGACGCGCTGCGACTGCGGACCCTCGGGACCGTGGTGGAGCTCATCGTTCGTCCTCCCGCATGACGACCGTCAGGTAGATGCTGATGAAGATGAGCGAGATCACCAGCATGATCGTCGCCAGTGCCGAACCGAAGCCGATCCTGCTGGCCTCACCGACGATGTTCGCCGTCACCAGGGTCGCGATCAGCTCCAGGCCGTTGCGGCCCTGGTTGATGACCCACACCAGGTCGAAGGCTCGCAACGACTCGATGACCGTGATGACGAGGACGATGATGTTGATGGGACGCATCACCGGGAAGACGATCCGGAAGAACGTCTGGACCTGGTTGGCCCCGTCCATCTGGGCCGCCTCCTTGAGGGAGGCGTCCACACCCTTGAGCCCTGCCAAGTACAGCAGCATGACGTAACCGACCTGCTTCCAGCAGGTCGCGAACAACGCCGCCCAGATGTTCCACTTCGGATCGCCGTAGAAGTCGATCTGGGTCCCGAGCACCGCGTTGATCAGGCCCTGGTCACGGGAGTACATCAACTGCCAGATGAAACCCACGAGGGCCAACGACAGAACGACGGGCAGGTACAGCGCGGTCTGGTAGAAACGGCTGCCCTTGAGTTCCTTGTCGATGAGCACCGCGAACAGCATGCCCAGCGGTGTCGCGACCACGAACATCACGACCAACCAGAGCAGGTTGTGCTGGATGGCCGGTTTGAACGGCGGGTAGTTCGTGAAGACGTCGGTGTAGTTCTGGACGCCGATGACCTTGGCGTCGGCCAGCGTACCGACACCATTCCAGTTCGTGAACGAGAGCAATACGGAGGCGATCGCCGGTAGCCAGATCAACCCGACGACGATGAGGGTGGGGATGGCCACCATGAGGATGACCGCGACGCGATCGCCACCACTGAGACGGCGGACGCGCTGGTTCTTGCCGGTGCCCTGGTGCGACCCCGCAGCCGGCGCGGTGTGCGCCGTCTGCGGGGTGACGAGCGGCAGGTCGGAAGTCGACACGGGACGCTCCTCAGGAGGTGAAGATGCTCTTCTTCTGGTTCTCGATCTGGGTGCAGAGACCGTCGATGTCGTCCGGGTTCGAGATGAACGACTGCAGCGACGGGATCATCACGGTGGAGGCGAAGTCGGGACGGGTGTCGCGGTCCATGAACTGCGAGATCGACTTGGCACTCGCGACGAACTCCGCGCACTTCTTCTGGAGTTCGGTGTAGTGCGCCTGGTCGGACTTGGTGTTGGCGGCGATCCCGGAGGGGTCATTGGTGGTCTGCACGACCCCGTCGTCGGGGGAGCCGAGGTATTCGAGCAGCTTGACGGCGCCATCCTTGTTGCGCGGGCGCTTCGACATCATGAAACCGTCGATGGGGGCCTCGACCGCGTCGGCCCCGACGGCGGAGTCGACCTCGGGGAAGTTGAAGAAGTCGATGTCCTCCTGATCTGCGT
>JBPBQU010000002.1:0-16679 GCA_050955085.1 Janthinobacterium lividum
TGACTGCGTCCCGCGCCCGTCACCCGACCCCACCCGGAGCCCCCTCGCGCCACCCAGCAGGCGTGGTGAGAGGATCACGCCGGAGCAGTCGCCAGCACAGCCGACCTCAGGAGCTTTTCGTGGCAGGTGCCGCCGAACAGGAATACGACGTCGTCATCCTCGGAGGAGGCAGCGGGGGCTACGCCTGCGCACTGCGTTCTGCCGAACTGGGCCTCTCGGTCGCCCTGGTGGAGAAAGACCTCTTGGGAGGGACCTGCCTGCACCGCGGATGCATCCCCACCAAGGCCCTCCTGCATGCCGCCGAGGTCGCGGACACCACCCGGGAGTCTGAGTCGTTCGGGGTCCGGGCCTCCTTCGAGTCGATCGACATGGCCGGTGTCAACAAGTACAAGGACGGCGTCATCGCGCGTCTGTACAAGGGCCTGCAGGGCCTGGTGAAATCCCGCAAGGTGGAGCTCGTCTCGGGGACGGGCAAGCTCGTGGGCAAGAACACCGTCGAGGTCGACGGTCAGCGATACACCGGCAAGTCCGTGGTTCTCGCGTCGGGTTCCTACTCCCGTTCACTGCCCGGCCTCGACATCGGTGGACGGGTCATGACGAGCGAGCAGGCCCTACAGCTCGACTCCGTCCCCGCGTCGGTCATCGTCCTCGGCGGCGGTGTCATCGGCGTCGAGTTCGCCAGCGTCTGGCGGTCCTTCGGTGCGGAGGTAACGATCATCGAGGCGTTCCCCCACCTGGTGCCCCTGGAGGACGAGGCGGCGAGCAAGGCGCTGGAGCGCGCCTTCCGCAAGCGCGGCATCGCCTTCTCCCTCGGTGTCCGGTTCGCGGGAGTGGAGCAGAGCGACTCGGGCGTCGTGGTGTCGTTGGAGAACGGCAAGACCTACGAAGCCGACCTCATGCTCGTGGCGGTCGGACGCGGCCCGAACACCGCCGGACTCGGCTACGACGATCAGGGCGTCACCATGGACCGCGGTTTCGTCCTCACCGACGAACGGCTGCAGACCAACGTCGCGGGCATCTACGCCGTGGGGGACATCGTTCCCGGTCTCCAGCTCGCCCACCGGGGTTTCCAGCAAGGCATCTTCGTCGCCGAGGAGATCGCCGGTCTCGACCCGGCCCCGATCGACGAGCTCGGGATTCCCAAGGTCACCTACTGCGAACCCGAGGTCGCCTCCGTCGGCCTCACGGAAGCCAAGGCCCGGGAGAAGTTCGGTGACGTCGACGTCGTCGAGTACAACCTCGGTGGCAACGGGAAGAGCCAGATCCTCGGCACCACAGGGTTCGTCAAGATCGTGCGGCAGCAGAACGGACCTGTCGTGGGGATCCACATGGTCGGTTCGCGGATGAGCGAACAGGTCGGGGAGGCGCAGCTCATCGTCAATTGGGAGGCGTTCCCGGAGGACGTGGCCTCACTGGTGCACACTCACCCGACCCAGAACGAGGCCGTGGGCGAGGCCTTCCTCGCTCTGGCCGGTAAACCCCTGCATTCGCACTCGTGACCGCCTGACCCCGTGAACGACGGTGGCCCAGGACCGGGCCGCCGCCATCCGAACCAGCGGCGTCCTCCGGGCGCCGGAGATCGCCTGTGAGGAGAACCGAAGAGATGTCGAACTCGGTGCAGATGCCGGCTCTCGGCGAGAGCGTCACCGAGGGGACCGTCACCCGGTGGCTGAAATCCGTCGGCGACACCGTCGAGGTGGACGAACCCCTGCTGGAGGTGTCCACCGACAAGGTGGACACCGAGATCCCCTCGCCGTTCGCGGGCACCCTGCTCGAGATCATGGTCGAGGAGGACGAGACGGTCGAGGTCGGCGCGGCCCTGGCCCGCGTCGGTGACGCCTCCGAGTCCGGCGGGTCCGACGCTCCCGCACAGGACGCGGCGCCGACGAAGCCCGAACCCCCCGCCACGGAGGATGCGCAGAACGCCCCCGAGACCGCCCAGGAACCCTCTCCCGAGGAACCCCCGGTGGCCGCCGCGAACCCGAGCACCGCGGGTGGCACCGCCGTAGCGATGCCCGCGCTGGGTGAGAGCGTCACCGAGGGCACGGTCACCCGGTGGCTGAAGTCCGTGGGCGACAGCATCGAGGTGGACGAACCCCTGCTCGAGGTGTCCACCGACAAGGTCGACACCGAGATCCCCTCCCCGGTGGCCGGCACCCTGCTGGAGATCCTGGTGGGCGAGGACGAGACCGTCGAGGTCGGGGCCGACCTCGCGCGGATCGGCGACGCGTCCGAGCAGTCCGCCTCTTCCGAGCCCGAGCAGCCCGCGGAGTCCCCGCAGCCCCAGGAACCCGCGGAGGAGGAATCCCTCGCGGATGAGGTGGCCGAGCAGGAGGTCGCCCAGACGCAGTCCGAGGCGAGCACCCAGCCCGCGACGCAGAAGTCCGAGGGTGCTCCTGAGGCGTCGTCCTCCGCTCCCACACCCGCTCCAGCTCCCACACCCGCTGCGGCCCCGACTCCGAAGGCCGAGGACACGCCGGCAACGGGTGGCAGCACGTATGTGACCCCGCTCGTCCGCAAGCTTGCCAAGGACCTGGGCGTCGACCTCTCGAGTGTCACCGGCACCGGCGTCGGAGGCCGCGTCCGCAAGCAGGACGTACAGGACGCGGCGGACGAAGCCGCTGCGGCCGCAGCCAATCCGGTCCCCGTCGCGACTCCCGCTCCCGAGACTGCACCGGCGAAGAGCGACCCCACGTTCGAGGTGTCCGCCAAGCGCGGCACGACCGAGACGATGTCGCGGTTGCGCAAGGTCATCGCCCAGCGCATGAAGGACTCCCTGCAGAACTCGGCGCAGTTGACCACCGTCATCGAGGTGGACGTGACCCGGGTGGCGAAGCTGCGGGCGCGGGCCAAGGACTCGTTCGCCGCCACCGAGGGGGCGAAGCTGACCTTCCTGCCGTTCTTCGTCAAGGCCACGGTCGAGGCGCTCAAGCAGCACCCCTCGCTCAACGCCAGCATCGACGGCGAGAACATCGTGTATCACGCCGGGGAGAACATCTCGTTGGCCGTGGATACGCCCAAGGGCCTGCTCACCCCGGTCATCAAAGACGCAGGTGACCTCAACATCGGCGGTATCGCGCGCAAGATCTCCGACCTCGCCAGCCGCACCCGCAGCAACAAGATCACCCCTGATGACCTGGCGGGTGGCACCTTCACCATCACCAACACCGGCAGCGTCGGTGCCCTGTTCGACACCCCGATCCTCAACGCCCCCCAGGTGGCGATCCTGGGCACCGGCGCGATCGTCAAACGACCCGTCGTCCTCACCGACGCCGAAGGTCAGGAGACCATCGCGATCCGCTCGATGATGTATCTCGCACTGTCCTACGACCACCAGATCGTGGACGGTGCCGATGCGGCCCGCTTCCTGCAGACCCTCAAGACGCGTATCGAGGGCGGCGAGTTCGCAGGCGACCTGGGTCTCTGACCTCGACACCCGAAGCCTTGCCGACGAGCCCCGTCCCCGCCCGGGGACGGGGTTCGCTCCGTTTTACCAGCCGCGCGAGCCGACCGGCTCCGTACCAGCCGAACTCGTCTGTGGAGGAACTCCGTGCGGATCGTCATGAGCGGGGCCAGCGGCCTCATCGGCCGCAGTCTGGTGCCCTACCTGACCGGGCATGGACACGACGTGCTCACCCTCGTGCGTCGCGAACCCCGTGGCGCGCACGAACTGCGTTGGGACCCGACCACCGGACGGTTGGACCCCCAGACGCTCGGTGTCGTCGACGCGGTGGTGAACCTGTCCGGTGCCAACGTGGGCGAGCACCGCTGGACCCCGCAGTACAAGGACCTCATCGTCACCTCGCGCACGCAGACGACGACGACGCTGGTGAACGCCGCGCTCGCCCTCGACACCCCGCCGACCGTCCTCGTCAACGCCTCGGCGATCGGCGCCTACGGCGAGGGTGGAACGACGATCCTCACGGAGTCGTCACCGCGGGGTGATGATTTCCTCTCCGACGTGGTTGCGCGCTGGGAGGCGGCCACGCAACCCTTGGCCGCCGCCGGTGTGCGGGTCGTGCTGGCCCGCACCGGCCTGCTCGCCAACCCCACCGGTGGCGCCTTCGGCCGACTCCTTCCCCTGTTCCGCCTCGGCCTCGGCGGACGTCTCGGAAGTGGCTCGCAGTGGTGGAGTCTCATCTCGATGCCTGACGAGCTCGCGGCTCTGGAGTTCCTGCTGGAGAACCCCCTGCCCGGACCGGTCAATCTCGTGTGTCCGCAGCCGGCTCACAACCGTGACATCACCCGGGAACTCGCGAAGGCCCTGCACCGGCCCGCCCTGGTCCCGGTGCCCGCGCCGGCCCTGAAACTCGCACTGGGTGAGTTCTCCGAACAGGTCCTCGGTTCCCAGCGCGTCGTCCCCACGGCCCTGACGCAGGCGGGGTTCACCTTCGCCCACCCCGACGCGCGCGCCGTCGTGCGCTGGCTCGCGAACGCCTGAACTCAGCCCACGTCACTGATTCGCCACTCCCCGTCGAGGCGGACCAGCGTCAACCGCGACGTCCGTGCCGCGGAGACTGCAACGGGTGTCGCGACACCGCTGTCGTCGAGGACCTCGTGAGCCAGCGTGGTGACGTCGGCGCGGACAACGACGCGGGCCGGGCCCGACTGCTCGACCGCCACGATCCCCACCTCGAAGGCCAGCCCGGCGAATCGCGAGGTACCCAGCTGGGCCAGGAGGTCACGGTCGGCCGCGAGCGCGGTCGAACCGTCGACGTCCACCCCCGCGAGGGCCTGTGGATCGGCTGCGATGAGTGCCGCGGCGCGTCGGGCGGCCAGCTCAGTGACGACGGCCGGGAAGTCCTCACCCCGCAGTACGTCCACCCCGTCGATCGAGGAGCCGAGCACCCCCCGCAGGGGTTGCGACGCAGCGTGCGGTGTCGGTGCCGTCTCGGTTCCCGGTGGCGCCTCCGGCAGTGACGAGACCGGGGCCGCTGGAACCGAGGGCGCTGCAACCGAAGGCGCTGGGACCGGCGGCATTGGGACCGGCGGCATTGGGACCGGCGGCATTTGGACAAGGGCTGAGGAGACCGGGGCCACCGGGGTGGTCCCGGTGCGGTGCAACAGGACGGCACCCGCTGCGCACCCCGTGAGCAGCACTGCGGCTGCGATCCCGACGAGAACCCTGCGCCGGGGCCGGGGCGGCTTCCCGCGCTCCCGCACCCGGGCCCCATCAGTGGAGCCCGGCGTGGGGCGCGCACGCACGCCGGTCGGCAGCGGTGGGGAGGCCGCGTCCAACCGCTGGGTCACCGCCCGAACCGGGGTGGGGTGTTCGGGGTCGGAACCGCAAGAGACAGCGGTAGGCACGCGCTCGGGGACCGGCGCCCGGGTGGCACTGCGTCCCGCGACGACCGGGCGCACCGGGCGCGGTCGGACGCAGCTCGTCGCCGCCTGTGCGAGCTCCCCCGGCGTCGGACGCCGTGACGGTTTGCGGTGCAATGCCTCCCGCAACGCCTCGAGGAGCTGGGTCGAGGTGCCGGCCGGCAGCTCGGCGCCCGCACGTCGGACCGCGAGTCGCGCCGCCACCGCCCCCGTGGGCGCGGGTGGCGAACCCGTCAACGCACACCACGCGACCGCCGCGAGCCCGTAGACGTCCGACGCCGCGCTCGCCCCCTCCCCCGCGATCGCGGCCGGGTCCGCGAACCCAGGAGTTCCGAGCACACTGCCGTGCCGGTGGCCCAGGGCGCGGGCGAGTCCGAGGTCGGCCAGCAGCGGTTCACCGCGGGCATCGAGCAGGACGTTGCCCGGGGCGACGTCGCCATGGACGATCCCCGCCGCGTGCAGTTCTTCCAGTGCGGGTCCCAGCACCGCCAACAACCCGCTGGCCTCCCCCGCACCGAGCCGGGTGCGCGCAGCGAGGAGGCCGGCCAGGCTGCCGCCGGCCGCGAGGTCCAGGACCAGCACCGGACGACCGCGCTCGTCGCGGGAGATGTCGTGCACCGCGACCACGCGGGGGTGGCGGACCCGTCGCAGCATCGACAACTCGCGCAGGACGTCTGCGCCGCCGGCAGGGTCCCCGGGCAGGCCGTCCCCGCCATCGGGGGCGAGCACCTTCAGTGCTCGCGCCACCCCGTCGGGACCCGTTCCCGACCACACGACGCTCGACCCGCCGGCCCCGAGGAAAGCCCCGACCTCGTAACCCTCGACGACCGGCGGGCACCGCGTCGGGTCCTCACCGAGCGGCGCCAGGGCCGCCCGGCGCAACCGTCGCAGACCCAGGGACGCCTCCACCGGACCTGGCGTGAACCCCGGCGGGAGCCCCGGAGTGAGCCCCGGTGGGAGCCCTCGGGTGAGCCCTCGGGTGAGCCCCGGCACGGGACCTGCCATGGGATCTGGCAAGGGACCCGACGGACCGGTCCTGCGGTGCTGACCCCGCCCGGTGGAGACGAACGGGTCACCCGGACCGGAGGGTTCGCTGGCGTTCACGAGGACAGGGAACCGCACCCGGCGGGACGGCCGCGCCCGTTGTCCACAGGCTCGGTAGGCTCCACCCGTGATCCCCAGCGCCACCTCGCCCCATGCCGGTCAGCCGCAGATCTCGCCCGCGCCGTTCCCCTCGGTACCGGATCTCCCCCGCAGCGCCGACGTCGTCGTCGTCGGCGCCGGGGTGGCCGGTCTGGCCTGCGCCAAGCACCTCGCAGCCGCGGGGGTGAACGTCCTGGTCATCGACAAGGCCGACGGGGTCGGTGGTCGGGTGCGCTCCGACGTCGTCGGTGACTTCCGGGTCGATCGCGGTTTCCAGCTGTTCAACCCCGCCTACCCGGAGGTGGCCAAGGTCATCGACGTCCAGGCACTGCACCTGCAGGCCTTCGATGCGGGGGTGGCCGTCCATCGCCACGGCCGGGTCAGTGCGATCCGCGACCCGCGTCGCCACCCGGCCGCGCTGCTCGCCGCCCTGCGCTTCCCCCTCGGCAGCGCCAAGGAGAAGGTGGCGCTGCTGAAGTGGGTGCGCAGCACGCTGTCCGCAGCGGACCTCAAGGGGGAGGACACCGGCTGGTCCGACGCCCTGGACGCGGCCGAGGTCCACGGTGACCTGCGGTGGTCGGTGCTCGAACCGTTCCTCGCGGGTGTGCTCGGTGAGGTGGACGGGACGACGTCGCGGCGCTACGTCGACCTCATCGTGCGCAGCTTCCTGCGCGGGACGCCGGGGGTCCCGGCAGCCGGCATGCAGGCCGTACCCGATCAGCTCGCGGCGAGCCTGCCCCTCGGCACGGTGCACACCGGCGTCGAGGCTCTGCACGTGGGCCACGGTCCGCGGACCCTGATGGCGGAGACGACCTTCGGGGCGATCGGTGCCGGCGCGATCGTAATGGCGAGCGACGCGGGCACCACCGCTCACCTCGTCGGGATGCCCATCCCGGACATGCACGCACTCTCGACCTTCTGGTACGCAGCCGGTTCCTCTCCCGCGACCGGGGCGCGCGGGAAGCTGCTGCACCTCGACGGCGACCGCAACGGCCCCATCGTCAACACCGCGGTCATGTCGGCCGTGGCGCCGTCGTACGTGTTGACACCGGGGGATCGCAGGGCGTTGGTCTCCGCCCAGGTCCTGGGGGCCGACACCTCCGCCGAGGTCGAATCCCGTGTGCGGGCCCAGCTCAGCCGGATCTATGGCGGGGTGAACTCCCGGACCTGGACGCTCGTCGCGGCGCAGTCCATCCCCCAGGCCCTGCCGGCCCTGCCCCCACCCTTCGAGGGCCCCCGCCCGGTCGCCGTCGGTGACGGCATCTTCGTCGCGGGTGACCACCGGGAGAACCCGTCGCTGCAGGGGGCGCTCGTCTCCGGGCGCCGGGCTGCCGCCGCGGCGGCCGCCTGGATCGGTCTCGGACGGCGGCACGTCGGTGCCCGCTGACGCACCCACCATCGTGGCCACCTCGGGGGGCTGGACCCGGCGCGAGCGCGGCGGGGTGGACTGGGCCGGGACCGCGTACCTCGCGGTGCAACTCGCGAAGGTCCCCGAGCAGCGTCGGCCCCGGTTGACCTACCTCGGGACCGCGGGTGGTGACGACCAGGGGTGGGCGGGTGAGGTCCACGCGGCAGGTGAACGCGCCGGGTTCGAGACCACCGTGCTCAGTCTCTTCCCCATGCCGTCCGTGGACGACGTGGCGGCCCAGCTGATCGGGAGTGACGTCGTATGGGTGGGGGGCGGGTCGGTGGCCAACCTGCTGGCCGTGTGGCGCGTCCACGAGGTGGACACCGCGATGCGCGCCGCCTGGGAGGCCGGCGTGGTCCTCGGCGGGGTGAGTGCGGGGTCGATCTGCTGGTTCCAGGGCGGTACGACGGATTCCTACGGCCCCGGGCTGCGGGCCGTCACGAACGGACTGGCGCTGTTGCCCTACGCCAATGGCGTCCACTACGACTCCGAGGCCCGTCGCCGTCCGCTCGTGCACACCTTGGTGGCTGACGGAACACTGGGCGAGACGCACTGCTCCGACGACGGGGTGGGGCTCGTCTACGTGGGGACAGAACTCGTCGAAGCCGTCTCCGAGGTCGACGGCAAGGGGGCGTACGTGGTGCGCCGCAACGACTCCGGGGCGGCCGAGGAAACCCGGCTGGAACCGCGCCGGCTCCCGTGAGAGCGGGCCGGTCGGCGTGAGTACCGATGCGCGCGGTTCTGCGGTCGGCGCGCCCAACGTCGAGCGACTCGACCTCGGTGCAGGTCTGGTGGATTACCGCGAGGCCTGGGAGCTGCAGCGCAGGCTGCACGCCGAGGTCGTCGCGGGTGACCGTGGCGACACCGTCCTGCTGCTCGAGCACGCCGCGGTCTACACCGCCGGCAGGCGCACGAATTCCTGGGAACGTCCCGTGGACGGAACTCCGGTTCTCGACGTGGATCGTGGCGGGCGCATCACCTGGCACGGCCCCGGTCAGTTGGTCGGCTACCCGCTGGTGCGGTTGCGCGGCGCCCTCGACGTCGTCGGCTACGTCCGCCGGGTGGAGCAATTGCTCATCGACACCGCGACCCATTTCGGCGTGCAGGGTTTCCGCGTAGCGGAGCGCACGGGGGTATGGGTCGAGTCCGGCGAGGAATTCACCCCCGGGGGGCGCACCGAGCGGAAGCTCGCGGCCATCGGGGTCCGGGTCGCGAAAGGGGTGACCATGCACGGGTTCGCCCTGAACTGCGACACCGACCTCGAGGGTTTCGGACAGATCGTGCCGTGCGGGCTGACCGATGCCGGGGTCGCGTCGCTGACGGGTGCGAGCAGGACCCGCGTCGGGGTGCTCGATGCCGCCGCCGTGCTCGAGGAACTCCTGCCGTTCGCGCACCTGGCGGGGTGAACGCCGACGACAGGACCGCTACCGCGAGAACTCAGAGCTGCGGGGCCACCTCGGCGGCCACCAGGGCCAACTGGTCGAGGTCACCGAGATCCATCACCTGCAGATACACCCGGTCGATGCCGATCTCGGCGTAACGCCCGATCTTCGCCACGACCTCCGCGGGGCTTCCCGCCAGTCCGTCCTTCCGTAGCTCCCCCGGGTCACGACCGATGACCTCGGCGCGGCGGACGACCTCGGCCTCGTCGCGACCGCAGCACAGCACCAGCGCCGCGGAGGCCACGATCTCCTGCGGGTCGCGACCACGCGCCGCGCAGGCTTCGCGCACCCGGCCCAGCGCGGCAGCCGTGTCCTCCACGGAGGCGAACGCCGCGTTGAACTCGCCCGCGTACTGCGCCGCGAGAGCCGGGGTCCGTTTCTTGCCGTCTCCGCCGACGATGATCGGCACCGGGCTCTGCACCGGTTTCGGCAGCGCGGGCGAGTTCACGAGCTGGTAGTGCTCACCGGCGTGGTCGTACGTCGCACCCTGCGGTGTCGACCACATGCCGGTGATGACCTCGAGCTGTTCGGCGAAGCGGTCGAAGCGCTCCTTGAGCGGGGGGAAGGGGATGCCATAGGCGGCGTGCTCCTCCTCGTACCAGCCGGTTCCGAGGCCGAGCTCGACCCGCCCGCCGGACATCTCGTCGACCTGGGCGACCTGCACCGCGAGAACACCCGGGTGGCGGAACGTCGCCGACGTCACGAGCGTGCCGAGCCGGATGGTGCTCGTGTCGCGGGCGAGCGCGGCCAGCGTCGTCCAGGCGTCGGTCGGCCCGGGCAGGCCGCTGCCGCCCATGGTGAGGTAGTGGTCGGAACGGAAGAAGGCCGAGAAACCCGTCTCCTCAGCGGTGACCGCGACGCGGCGCAGGTCCTCGTAGCGGGCGCCCTGCTGAGGTTCGGTGAAGATGCGTAGGTCCACGACGGTGATCCTGTCGGGTGCGGCCACCGCACGCTCTGGCAGGGTCGGAGCATGCCCGAGGCACCCACCCCGCTCCCGTCCCCCCCGCTTCCGAACCCCCCACTCGCAAACCCCCTGCTCGCGACCACCGTCACCACGCTGGACCAGGTATTGGCCACTGCCCAGGTGGGCTCGCGGTTGCCGTCCGTGGTGGCCGGGATCGTGCGTGATGGGGAACTCGTCTGGACGGGGGGCCGGGGAACCACGATCAGGGCCGCGGGTGGGGTCGGCGCGGAAAGTGCGTCACCGACCCCGCAGACGCAGTACCGCATCGGTTCCATCACCAAGTCTTTCGTCGCGGCCGGCGTGGTGCGCGCGCGCGAGGACGGTCTGGTGGATCTCGACGACCCGATCGGAGCCCACCTGCCCGAGCTGAGCGGTGAACTGGGCCGGCGCAGCGTGGGGCAGTTCCTGGGGCAGGCCGCCGGCATCCAGGCCGAGACGGACGGGCCGTGGTGGGAGCGCACCCCGGGCGGGGACTGGCGGCAGTTGGCCGGGATCCTCGGGGATTCGGCGCTACGCCACCGGGCGGGTGTGCGATTCCATTACTCCAACCTCGGTTTCGCCGTCCTGGGTGAACTGCTCGGCCGGGTCCGGGACAGCACGTGGCACGAGGTGGTGGCCGAGCAGTTCCTCGTCCCACTCGGCATGACCCGCACCAGCCTGCGCCCGGACGGGTCCGCGGCCCAGGGGTTCGCCGTACACCCCTGGGCCGATGTCGTGCTACCCGAACCCGAGCACGACGCAGGGGCGATGGCTCCCGCGGGCCAGCTCTGGTCCAGCGTGAGCGATCTCGCCCGGTGGGCGGGGGTCGTGGCCGGCCGCTCCGGCGTCCTGCAACCCGCGAGTGTCGAGCTGATGCGGGAAGCCCAGGTCGTCGACGACGCCCGTGGTGCCGGATGGAGCACGGGTTACGGTCTCGGCCTGCAGTTGTGGAACACGAACGGGCGCCGCTACGCGGGTCACTCCGGCTCGATGCCCGGGTTCGTCGCCATGCTGCGCGTCGACATCGCCACCGCAGACGCGGTGCTCGCGATGACGAACTCCACGACGGGCTTCGGCGACCTGCCCGTACGGCTGCTGCAGGCGTTCAGCGACGCCGAACCGGCGATGCCGCAACCATGGCGCCCGCAGGCCGTGCCGTCCGACGTCCTCGAACTCGTCGGCCCCTGGTACTGGGGGCCCACGCCACTGGCGATCCGGGCCGGCGCCGACGCCACCCTGGAGCTCACAGGGCTCGCAGGTCGCGCCCGGGCGTCCCGTTTCGTGCGCACCCACACCAGCGGTGGCGAGAGCGCGTGGCGGGGGCTCGACAACTACTACGCCGGTGAGCTGCTGCGCCCCGTTCGTGGTGGCGACGGCAGCGTCAGCCACCTCGACCTCGCGAGCTTCCGCCTCACCCGGACCCCCTACGACCCCGACGCCGATGTCCCCGGTGGGGTGCACCCCGACGGGTGGGGACCCGTACCCAGCTGAGTCCTCGGTGCGCCACCGGGTCGGGTACCCCGGGACCAGGGGTACTCCAGGACCAGGGGTACTCCAGGACCAGGCGCCGCGGGTAGCGACGAGCACCGCCCTTTCCCCCACGTACCCTGGCGGGGTGACCATCGCACCGGAGGGACGCCGGATGTTGCGCATCGAAGCGCGCAACGCCGAGACGCCGATCGAGCGCAAGCCGTCGTGGATCCGGACGAAGGCTCGTACCGGCCCCGACTACACCGAACTCAAGGGCCTGGTGAAGTCCGGGGGCCTGCACACGGTGTGCGAGGAGGCGGGTTGTCCCAACATCTACGAGTGCTGGGAGGACCGAGAGGCCACCTTCCTCATCGGCGGGTCGGAGTGCACCCGCCGTTGTGACTTCTGCCAGATCGACACGGGTAAGCCGTCCCCGTTGGACCGTGACGAGCCGCGGCGGGTGGCGGAGTCGATCCACACCATGGGTCTGCGCTACGCCACGATCACCGGGGTGGCGCGCGACGACCTCGACGACGGCGGGGCGTGGTTGTACGCGGAGACGATCCGGGCGACGCACGCGGTGAACGAGGGCACCGGGGTCGAGATCCTCGTCCCCGACTTCAACGGCAAGCCGCACCTGCTGCAGCAGGTTTTCGACGCGGCGCCGGAGGTTTTCGCGCACAACGTCGAGACGGTGCCGCGCATCTTCAAGAGCATCCGTCCGGCGTTCCGTTACGACCGGTCGTTGGACGTGATTTCGCAGGGTCGCGACGCCGGGTTGGTGACGAAGTCGAACCTGATCCTGGGGATGGGTGAGACCGACGAGGAGGTCGTCGACGCGCTGGCTGACCTGCGCGCGGCGGGTTGCGACATCATCACGATCACCCAGTACCTGCGACCCACCCCGCGCCACCACCCGGTGGCGCGGTGGGTGAAGCCCGAGTTGTTCGTGGAGTTCTCCGCCGAGGCCGAGCGACTGGGCTTCGCCGGGGTGATGGCTGGTCCGTTGGTGCGTTCGTCGTATCGGGCGGGGCGGTTGTGGGCCCAGGCGATGAAGCGGCGCGGGACGAGCATCCCGGCGGCGTTGGCGCACCTGGACCGGGACACCCCCGCGGCGCAGGAAGCCGCCAGCCTGCTCGCGCGCTGAGCCGGGGCGGGGGTGCGCTCGTCGTATCCTTGCCCGCATGGCACGACGCGAGAAGCACTCGGGCGCGACCCCGGCACCGAAGCCGAAGAAGCAACGGTTCGCGCGGCTGCGCCAGCTGAAGCAGGTCTACGACATGACGGTCCGGGTCGATCCCGCGACCCGGTGGTGGCTGCTGCTCGCCGTCGGTGGCCCGATCGCTCTCGGCATCATCATCGGGATCCTGGCTCACCACTGGATCTACTTCCCGCTGCTGGGCCTCATGATCGGTGTGCTGGCCGGTATGTTCCTGCTCGGTCGACGGGCTGAGAGCGCCGCCTACGTCAACCTCGAAGGTCAGCAGGGTGCCGCTGGTGCCGCACTGAGTTCCATCCGCCGCGGGTGGACCATCGAGCAGGAACCGGTGGCCGTCGAACCCCGCAGCAAGGACATGGTCTTCCGCGGCATCGGCCGCGCCGGGATCGTGCTCGTCGGCGACGGACCACCGAACCGGGTGAGAAAACTCCTCGAGTCCGAGCGCCGCAAGGTCACCCGCGTCGCCCCCAACGTCCCCGTCCATCTCTTCACGGTCGGCGACGGCGACGGTGACAACGAGGTCCCGCTGCGCAAGGTGGCCTCGAAGGTCCAGCGCCTGAAGCCGGCCCTGACCAAGGAGGAGGTCGCAGCCGTGAGCAAGCGTCTGCGTTCCCTCGGCGGCATCCGCCCGCCGCTGCCCAAGGGCATCGATCCGATGCGCGCCCGACCCGACCGCAAGGCGATGCGGGGGCGCTGAGTGTCCTGCGCCTGATCAGCGCCGGACGACGATGGTGTCGCTGGCCCGGTCGTGCAGACCCCGTCGGTCGGGGTCGGTGATGACGGCGGGGATCACCAGGATCAGCAGGATGGTGCGGGGGATCCCGCGACCGAAGCCGACGACTCCCCCACCGAGACGGCGCACGATGATGCCGGTGGCTGCGTGGCCGAGGCTCATCCCGAGGGTGGACACCAGCAGCACGTGCATCACGAAGAACACCGCCAGCGGGGCGATCTGCGTGCCGAGGGCATCGACGAGGAATGCCCTGGCGATGAGCGAGGCCACGATCCAGTCGACCAGCAGTCCGAGGAAGCGCCGACCCCAGCCCGCTACCGAGCCCCGACCGCTCACGGGCAGCCCCAGTCGGACACCAGGGACGTCGTTCGAACCGTTCGTCATTGCATAGTCAGCTGCCTTCGCCACCCGTTCAGCTTAGGTGGGGACCACCCGTACTGGCGGGTCGGCCTGTTCTCGATGCGCAGGCCTCGCTACGCTCGTCGGAAACGTCGACGCAACGTGCGCGAAACATCGCGATCCGCGGGTCGGCGTGTCCACGGCGGCTCGACGGCCGGGCCGGTCCCGTTCCTGGAGGTTGAATGTTCAGCAACTCCGAAGAGGTCCTGAAGTTCATCAAGGACGAGGACGTCAAGTTCGTCGACATCCGCTTCTGCGACCTTCCGGGTGTCATGCAGCATTTCAACGTGCCGGCGGCCTCGCTCGACGCCGACGCACTGACCGAGGGACAGATGTTCGACGGTTCCTCGATCCGGGGTTTCCAGGCGATCCACGAGTCGGACATGAAGCTGATCGCGGACCCGACCTCCGCGTTCCTCGACCCGTTCCGGGCCGAGAAAACCCTGGTGATCAACCACTCCATCGTGGATCCCTTCACCGGCGAGCCCTACAGTCGCGACCCGCGCAACATCGCGGCCAAGGCCGAGGCGCACCTGAAGTCCACCGGTATCGCGGACACCGTCTTCTTCGGCGCCGAAGCCGAGTTCTACATCTTCGACGACGTCCGGTTCGAGACGAACCAGCGCTCGTCCTATTACTACATCGACTCCGTCGAGGCGGCCTGGAACACCGGGCGCTCCGAGGAGGGTGGCAATCGCGGGTACAAGACGCGATACAAGGGTGGTTACTTCCCCGTCCCGCCCGTCGACCACTTCGCGGACCTGCGTGACGAGATGGTCATCGAGCTGGAGAAGGCCGGGTTGATCGTGGAACGCGCCCACCACGAGGTCGGAACCGCGGGCCAGGCCGAGATCAACTACAAGTTCGACAGTCTGAAGAACGCGGCCGATCAGCTACTGCTCTTCAAATACATCATCAAGAACGTCGCCTGGCGCAACGGCCGCACGGTCACCTTCATGCCCAAGCCACTGTTCGGTGACAACGGTTCGGGGATGCACTGCCACCAGTCGCTGTGGAAGGACGGCGCGCCGCTTTTCTACGACGAGAAGGGGTACGGCGGTCTGTCCGACATGGCCCGCTGGTACATCGGCGGTCTCCTGCACCACGCCCCGTCCCTGCTGGCCTTCACCAACCCGACGGTGAACTCCTACCACCGCCTGGTGCCGGGTTTCGAGGCTCCGGTCAACCTGGTCTACTCGGCGCGCAACCGCTCGGCCTGCATCCGCATCCCCATCACGGGGAGCAACCCCAAGGCCAAGCGCCTGGAGTTCCGCGTCCCGGACCCGTCAGCGAACCCCTACCTGGCGTTCTCGGCGCAGCTCATGGCCGGCCTCGACGGGATCAAGAACCGCATCGAACCGGCCGACCCGGTCGACAAGGACCTCTACGAACTCCCGCCCGAGGAGCACGCGAACATCAAGACGGTCCCGTACTCGTTGCCGGCCGTCCTCGACAAGCTCGAGGAGGACCACGACTACCTGCTCGAAGGTGGCGTGTTCACCTCCGATCTCATCGAGACCTGGATCGACTACAAGCGCACCCACGAGGTCGACCCGATCCGGCTGCGTCCGCACCCGCACGAGTTCGAGCTCTACTTCGACATCTGAGCTGAGTCCGGCTGAGCTACCGCTGAGCCGGATACGACGACCGACCACGGACGACGTCCCCCGACGTCCTTCGTGGTTGGTCGACGGGTGGATCTGCCCTCAGACCAGCCACCAGGGCTTACCATGACGTCCGTCCGGTGGTTCTCGGGATCCGGAGAGGGTCAGCTCGTGCCGACGGACCGAGTGGGCGCAGGGTTCATCTGCACTGCCCCCGGGGTCGGTCCTTGCTGGGTGATACCAGGGGCTGGGTGACACCAGGGGCTGGGTGACACCAGGGGCTGGGTGACACCAGGGGCTGGGTGACATCAGGGGGCTGGATGATGTCAGAGGCTGGGGTCGATGAGGACGGTGGTGTTGCTGGTGGAGCCGACTTCCACGGGTCGTCCGGTCACGGACAGTTGCGTGGGGGTGCTGCGGTCGGTGGTGTCACCGAGGCCGAGTTGGCCGTAGTCGTTGTTTCCCCAGCACCAGGTGCTGGGGCCGGTGCGGGTGGCGCAGGTATGAGAGTAACCGGCACTGACGGTGCGCCAGGTGCTGTCGGAACCGATCTGAACCGGAACTTTCTTGGTGGTCGTGCCACCGGTGCCGAGGCGGCCGTCGGTGCCGCTGCCCCAGCACCACAAGGTGCCCGTGGTACTGATAGCGCAGGTGTGCGCGGTGCCGAGGGCAACGGTGCTGTAGGTGCCCGAGGAGACCGCGGTCGGGACGTTCGCCTGGGCGGTGCTGTTGTTACCGAGCTGGCCGGAGGTGTTATCGCCCCAACAGAACAGGGTGTTGGTGCGCAGACCGCAGGCAAAGCCGGCGCCCACACTGACAGCACTCCAGCCGGTGTCCGAGGTGGTGGTGGTGACCTGGGTGGGGGCGGTTGCTGTCGTGGTGCCGTTGTTGCCGAGCTGGCCGGCGCCGTTCGCACCCCAGCAGTAGAGGGTGGTGTCGGTGCGCACGGCGCAGGTGGAGTTCAGTCCGGCGCTGACCTGAGCCCAGCCGGTGGTG
>JBPBQU010000003.1:0-15358 GCA_050955085.1 Janthinobacterium lividum
TCGACGTCCTGGCCGCCGTCGTTGCGGCGGTGGGAGTGCGCGACTCTGCCCGCGAGCACCGGATCACCTACCTCGACGTGGAGGATCCGCGCACCCGCCTCGTGGATGCGCTCTCGGTGCCCACCGTGCTCGTCCTGGACAATTGCGAACACGTCCTGGACGACACGGCCGCTCTCGTCGAGGACCTGTTGCGCCGCTGCCCCGGCCTGACCGTCCTCGCCACCAGCCGGGAGGCCCTCGGTGTCGAGGGTGAGGTCCTGCACCCGCTCGCGCCCCTGCGGACACCGGCCGCGGACGCCGATCTCGAAGCGGTGCGTGAGAACGCCGCCATCCGATTGTTCAGCGACCGGGCGGCGGCGGTCTCCCCGGGTTTCACGGTGAGTTCCGACAACGCCGAACTCGTCGCGGATCTGGTGCGACGCCTCGACGGTCTGCCGTTGGCGCTGGAACTCGCCGCGGCACGACTGCGGACGATGTCGGTGGTGGACCTGCACGCACGGCTCTCCGATCGGTTCCGGCTGCTCACCGGCGGTCGTCGCACCGCGGTGGCCCGCCACCGCACCCTGCGCGCGGTCGTGGACTGGAGCTGGGACCTCCTGCTCCCCGACGAGCAGTCCGTTCTGCAGCGACTGTCGGTGTTCAACTCCCCGGTGTCGGTGGAGGCCGCGACCGCCGTCAACGCCGATATCGGTGACGACCTCGCGGTCTCGGACGTTCTCGGGTCGCTGACGGAGAAGTCGTTGCTCCAGCTACGCCCAGGATCGCCCGCGCGCTACGGCCTCCTCGAGACCATCCGCGAGTACGGCGCCGAGCGTCTCGCGGCCTCCGGTGGCCTCGAGGTGGTGTGCGAGGCGCGTACCGCGTGGGCGAGGACTGTGGCCGTCCGCGCGTCGAGTGGGTTGCGAGGCCCGCACCAGGTCGCCTGGTCGAAGCGTCTGGACGCCGAGGCGGACGACCTGCTGGCCGCTCTGCGCCAGCTGGCCGCGCAGGGCAGGGGCGAGGAAGCCCTCTCGCTGGCGGTGCCCGTCACCCTGTGGTGGACGGCCCTGGGGCGCCACGCCCCCGCGCGGGCCTGGATCGCCCTCGCACGCTCCGCGACCCCGACGTCCCAGAGTTCGCCCACCGCGGGGGGTGAGGGGTCCGGGCCATCGGCGTTGGCCGTCATCGCGGAACCGCTGGAACTCGCGAACCGGGCCATGGCCGGGGAGTCCTCACCCGGGGAGCCGTTGCTGTTGGACCGGCTGGGGGAGCTGCGGGCGGAACTCGCCGGGCGAACCGGGGAATCACCCCTGTTGGCCACGGCCGAGTTGTTCCTGGGTCTGTTCCTGGGGTTGTTCTCCGTCGATTCCGGGGAATCGTTCGCCACCGCGCCCGAGGAGTTGCCGGGCCCGGTCCGTGACGACCCATGGCTCGTCGCGCTCTACGACCTCGTGCGGGCCTCAGCCGCGGAGAACCGAGGCAACACCGAGGTCATGGCGGTGGCCGCGGCCTCGGCGGAACGGGGTTTCCGAGCGGTGGGGGAGAGTTATGGGTTGACGGGTGCCCTGGCCCTGCTGGCCCAGGTGCGGGTCTTCTCGGGTGACCTCGAGGCGGCCCGGGCGTCCTACGCGGAGGCGGGTGAGCGGGTCGCCGCGTTCGGCTCCGGTGACGACGAGGTGCGCCTGCGGATGCAGCTGGTCGACGTGCTGCAACGGCAGGGTCGGGATGTGGAGGCACGGACGGAACTGGCTCGCATGAGAACGCTGGCCACGGCCACCTCCGCCCCCATGCGGACGTGGGTCGCGTTGAGCGAGATGTCGTTCGCGCGACGCGAGGGGCGCCTCGAGGAGGCCCGTGACCGGGCCGAGGGGCAGCTCGTCGAGCTGAGCTGTCGGGACCCGGTGGGAGTCTGGAGCCGCGAACGCGCCGCCCTGTTGGCGGGGGTGGCCCACGTGTACCTGGACATGGGGGACTTCACCCGGGCTGCCACCGCCCTGCAGGAGGGATACCCCATAGCGCTGGAGACCCACGACATGCCGATCGTCGCGATCGTGGCGGTGGGGATCGCACGCTGGCTGGGAAAGACCGGCCGGTGGGAGGACGCTGCCGAGGTGCTGGGCGCCGCTGCCACCCTGCGCGGCGCCGACGATCCCACGCAACCGGATGTCGCGCGCCTGCAGGGTGAACTCACCGTGGCTCTGGGGGAAGTTCGTCGGCTCGCTGCCTACCAGCGCGGACGCCGGTTGATTGTCGCGGACGCGCTGGCGCGGGTGGACCCCGGTCGCTGATCTCCTCCGGCGGTGCACCGCATCGCGTCTCAGGCGCGGCGGTTGTACGTGCGGAGCGCCAGCGGCATGAACACGGCGAGGAATATCGCCGCCCAGCCGCCCGTCCAGGCGAGGTCGTTGGCGACCGGACCGCCCAGCAGCAACCCGCGTACCACCCCGACGAGGTGGGTGACCGGGTTCACGTGGACGAAGTCCTGCAACCACCCGGGCATGGTGGCGGCGTCGACGAACACGTTGCTGCCGAAACTCAACGGCAGGACGAGCAGGAACATCAGCCCCTGCACCGCACCCGGTGTGCGCACGAGCATCCCCACGAACACCGACACCCAGCAGAACGAGAGCGCGAACACCATCGAGATCCCGAGGGCGGCGAGCAGTGGGACCACCCCCGTCTCGACGCGGAACCCCATGAGGAAAGCGAAACCCATGAGGAAGCAGAAGAGAATGAGGTAGCGCACCACGTCGGCCAGCACGGCCCCGACAAGGGGAGCGGAACGGCTGATGGGCAGCGAGCGGAACCGGTCGAACACGCCCTTGGAGATGTCGGTGTTGAGGTTGGTGCCCAACGACACCCCGGCCAGAGCGATCGACTGCGCCAGCAGACCGGGGAGCAGGTACTGCAGGTAGGCGGTCCGGTCGCCACCGCCCAGGGCGCCACCGAAGATGTAGGTGAACATCGCCAGGAAGATGATCGGTTGGATCGTGACGTCGATGAGGGCCTCCGGTGTCCTCGCGGTCTTCACGAGACTGCGACCGGCCAGAGCGATCGCGTGGCGTATCGGGCGCAGCGGGCCGCCGATCGTGGTCGCGGTCACGCCCAGCGGGTGGTTGGCGGGAGATGCGATCAGCGTGGTCATGCGGCCACCTCGTTCTGGTGAGAGTTCTGCTGGTTCGAGTTCTTTTGGGGCGAGGTCGGCTGGGGTGGGGGGGAAGGTGACGGGTCGGGGGACTGGGTGAGGGTCGCGAACACCTCGTCGAGGGTCGGCAGGTGCATCGACAACTCGCTGACGGCGATGCCGCGCTCGGCGAGGCCTGCCACGGCTGCGGTCATCTTCGATTCGTGGAGCACGGGGACGGAGTACCCACCGGCCGGGAGGGTGCTGGGTTCCTCGCCCGTGATGGCGGCGAGCAGTTCCGCCACGGCCGAACCGTCCGCGGAATCGGCGGGGCGGACCGTCAGGGTCCGGTTGCCGGATTGTTGTTTGAGGCCGGTCGGCGTGTCGTGGGCGATGACCCTGCCGTGGTCGATGACCGTGATCTCGTCGGCCAGTTGGTCGGCTTCCTCCAGATACTGCGTGGTGAGCAGCACCGTGGAACCCTCGGCCACCAGTGAGCGCACGACGTCCCACATCGCGTCCCGTTTGGCCGGGTCGAGGCCGGTCGTGGGTTCGTCGAGGAAGACCACGGCCGGTCGGCCCACGAGGGAGGCCGCGAGGTCGAGACGGCGGCGCATCCCGCCGGAATACGTCCCGGCGCGGCGTCGCGAGGCGGCGGTGAGGTCGAACCACTCCAGCAGCTCCTCGGCCCGTCGGCGGGCGTCGCGGCGGGAGAGGTCGAGCAGGGTGGCGATGAGCATCAGGTTCTGCAGCCCGGTGAGGTCCTCGTCGACGGAGGCGTACTGGCCGGTCAACCCGATGGTGCGGCGTACCGCCGCGGCGTCACGCACGACGTCGAAACCGCCGATGCGGGCCGTCCCGGCGTCGGGACGCAGCAGTGTGGCCAGGATCCGTACGGCCGTCGTCTTCCCCGCGCCGTTGGGACCCAGGACACCGAGGACGCGTCCTTCCTCGACGTGCAGGTCGACACCGTCGAGAGCCTGGGTGTCCCCGAAGCGCATGCGCAGTCCTTCGGCTTCGATCGCGTAGTTCGGCTGATGAGTCATGGGAGGAGCCTCACCCGACCCGCTGGCACGAGGCTGGCGTGCGGCTGGCCCGAGATCGGCGTGAGCTGGCGCGCAGCTCGTGCGCGCTGTCCCAGGGTGTGTGATCGCCGCGTTAACCTGTTAGTGACTCTGCTCGAGCGCACGTGCCTCGCAGAGCCGGCCCGTCCCGCGCACCCGCGAGACGGGCAGCTGCGAGAACCGCGAGGTCACGGCGTCCTGCCGCGCCCCGTGCCGGGGAGAGGGAGAGATGGACAAGCTCACGCTCATGCAGGTCAGCCACATGTACGACGTGGAAGTGGCGGCACTGCACGCGCTCGTCGGCCGTCGTGCGCTACCCGCGCCGACCTGGACGGACGGTCGCCTCGGCTGGAGCGCCGCGGATGTGAAGACCTCACTGCGCAAGCTCGGTCTGCAGCGTTCCTGAGCTCGTTCGTCAGAGGATTGCGCCGGGGCCCGGGAGCGGGCTCAGGTGGAGTCGCCCGCGACGAAACGCTGGACGATCGTGGCCACGGCGTCCGCAGCACGGACCCGCCCCTCGGCGAGACCGAGGACGAGACCCAAGGCCGCTCCGGCGACTTCGCTCAGATCCGTGGCGAGCGTCGAGAGCCGGGGGGTGACGTAGGCGCCCACCGCGAGACCGTCGACTCCCATGACGCGCACCTCCTCGGGCACGCCGACCCCGGCCGCACGCAGGTCGCGCAGCACCCCGAAACCCTCCAGGTCGTTGTAGGCGAGGACGGCGTCGGGACGCCCGGGTGCGAGTTCGCGCCAGGGCGTCCTGCTGGGTGCCGTGCGGGGTTCGACCCCGGCGCGCCGGAACGCGTCGACGAAGGCGGCGGCCCGGCTGCTGCTTCCCACCGGCTCGGCGGTGTCGAGGACGACGGGTCGCCGCGTCCCGCGCTGCACGAGGTGGTGCACCGCAGCCTCGGTCGCGGGTCCGCGGTCGAGCACGACCCGTCCCCGGTCCGGGTGCACGGCCGGTGGGTCGATCTCGACGACGGGGAGGTTCGGTGCCCCCGCGGCAGCCACCGTGAACTGAAGGCCCGTGAAACTCACGACCGCGTCCACCCCGGCCACGAGGTCGTCGGAGTTCGCGGGTTCGGCCATGACGACGTTCCATCCCTGCTCACCCGCGAGCCCGAGAACCGTGGAGGCGAGTTCGGCGTAATAGGGATTCGCCAGGTCACCCACGAGAAGGCCGAGTGTCCGGGTGCTGGGTTTCACCAGTCCACGTCCGAAACGGGACGGGTGGTAGTGCAGGTCTCGGGCGGCGCTCAGTACCCGCTCGCGGGTGGCAGGGTTGATACCCGTCATGTCGTGCAGTGCGCGGGTGACGGTTTGGCGGGATACCCCCGCGGCCCGGGCGACGTCGACGATCGTCGCGGGCCGCGGGGGAACCCCGGGTGGGGAGGTCATCCCTCCTGCAGGTCCAACCACGCGACCTGGGCCTCGTCCAGTTCCACGCCGAGGCCGGTCATCGAGGAACGCGATTCCGCGATGGTGCGCGGGCCGAAGAGGGCGAACGTCGGGAACGGCTGCGCCAGGACGAAGGCCAGGGCGACGGCGGTCGCGGGTACGCCGAGTTCCGCCCCCAGCTTCTCGGCGCGGTGCTTGCGCTCGAAGTTCGCGTCGGAGTAGTAGCAGCGGACGAGTTCGGCGTCGCCGCGGTCGTTCGCGTCGGCGCGGGCGAAGAAACCCCTGGCCTGCGAGGACCAGGGCAGCAACGGGATCTGACGCTCGAGCAACCACTGCTTCGACGCCGGATCGGTCACGTGCCGGCACCCCGCCCAGGGGACGTCGTATGCCTCGGCCAGGCCGAAGTGGTTGCTGAGCACCGCGAAACCGCGTTTGCCGTTGGCTGCCGCGTAGGCGTTCGCGGCGTCGACGCGTTCGGGGGAGAAGTTCGAGCCCCCGAAGACCTTGATGCGTCCCGCGGTGGCGTGTTCGTCCAGCACGTCGACGAACTCACCGACGGGGATCGATTCGTCGTCGCGATGCATCATGTAGATGTCCGCGTAGTCGTGACCCTGGCGTTCCAGGGACTCGAGGAGCTGGCGGGAGAGCGACTCGGGATCGCAGTACGGGGTGTGGCAGCCCTTGACGATGACGACGGTCTCGTCACGGATCCCACGGTTGGTCAGCCAGCGCCCGAACAGTTTCTCGTACTTCCCCTTGCCGTACAGCCATGCGGTGTCGAACGTGTTCCCACCGGCCTCGACGAAATGGTCGAAGATCGCCGAGGCGTGGGCCAGGTCGGGCTGGTTGTCGCAGCCCATGACGAGACGCGAGACGGGTTTGCCCAGACCCGGGATGGTGCCGTAGCGCATCGGCGCGTTCTCGGAGCGCGTGAGGGGCAGCCCGGAGACGGTGGGGATGTCCGAGGTGTCCGTCTCGAACGGGTAGCGCAACCCGATCGCGGCGCGCCAGCGGTCGAGGACGGCGGCGCTCGCCAGCGAGTCGTCGAGAGTGTGCGCCGCAGGGGTTCCCCCGACCGCCTCCGCGAGGGCGAGGGCCTCCCGGGCGTAGGGCAGGTTGACGGCGAGGTCGGCCGGGAACTCCTCGATCTCGACCTCGACGCCGACGCGGGAGATCTCCAACCGCGCCTCACCCCGGACCGCCCACGGATCGGGAAGGTGGATCGTGCCGGCCGAACCGTAGACGGTGGTGCTGTGCGGTTGCTCCAGCCGGACGCCGGTGCGGACGTTCGCGGTGATCCCGTCCGGGAAGGTCAGCGAGGCGACCGCCCACTCGTCGACCCCGGTCGCCCCGATGGTGGCGGTGGCGCGCAGGTCGAGCACGTCCGCGGGTCGTCCCAGTGCGGCGGACACCACGGCGCGGGCCATCGTCACGGGGTAGCCGCCCACGTCGAGGATGCCCCCGCCGGCCAGTTCGGGGTCGTAGAGGCGTCCTTCGGTGTTCGGGGTCGTGAAGGAGAAACTCGCGTCGACGTGCTGCACGGAGCCGATGGCACCGGAACGCACCAGATCGAGCAGGCGCTGCCGTTGGGGGTGGAAGGCGTACATGTAGGCCTCGAGAAGCACCACGCCCGCGGTGCGGGCGGCGTCGACGACGGCCATCACGCTCCCGTGGTCGGGGGCCATCGGCTTCTCGCACAGGACGTGCTTGCCGGCCCGGATCGCGGCGAGCGCGAGCCGGGCGTGCGTGGTGTGCACGGTGGAGATGTAGACCGCGTCGACGTCGGGGTCGGCGATCACCTCGGCGTAGCTGCCGATGCGGGCGTCCGGGGCGAACTCCGCCGCGAAGGCGCGCGCGCGGTCGGGGTGGGAACCACCGATCGCGACGAGCGGACCGGTGCCGCTGGCGGGCAGCTGAGCAGCGAAGCGACGGGCGATGTTCCCGGGGCCGAGGACGGCCCAGCGGAGGGTGGCGACCATGACGAGCTCCTGTGCTCGGGGGCGATGAGGTGAGCACCGTGAACGTTCACGGCGGGCCGAGCCTAGGCACCCTGGTCGGCCAGGGTCAACGTCTGCGGCGGTTCGCCGAACCGGCCGTCCGGACGCGTCGGTGAGCGGACCTAGACTCCGTCCCGTGAGCGTCGATACTCCTCCAGCGCAGCAGACGAACGGTTCCGCCCCCGTCGCGGATCCCGGCGTCGACATCAAACCCCGCAGCCGCACCGTCACCGACGGGATCGAGGCGACCGCGTCACGCGGCATGCTCCGAGCCGTCGGCATGGGTGACGACGACTGGGTCAAACCGCAGATCGGCGTGGCGTCCAGCTGGAACGAGATCACCCCCTGCAACCTCTCCCTGGACCGACTCGCGAAGTCCGTCAAGGACGGCGTGCACGCCGCCCACGGGTATCCGTTGGAGTTCGGCACCATCTCCGTCTCCGACGGGATCTCCATGGGCCACGAGGGCATGCACTTCTCCCTCGTCAGTCGTGAGGTCATCGCCGACTCCGTGGAGACCGTCATGAGTGCCGAGCGCCTCGACGGTTCCGTCCTGCTGGCCGGGTGCGACAAGTCGCTGCCGGGCATGCTCATGGCCGCGGCCCGTCTCGACCTCGCGAGCGTCTTCCTCTACGCGGGAACGATCCTGCCGGGCCGCGCGAAACTCTCGGACGGCAGTGAGCACGAGGTCACCCTCATCGACGCCTTCGAGGCGGTCGGGGCGTGCGCGCGGGGTCTGATGAGCAAGGGCGATCTCGACACCATCGAACGGGCCATCTGCCCGGGTGAGGGTGCCTGCGGTGGGATGTACACGGCGAACACCATGGCCGCGGCGGCCGAGGCGCTCGGGATGTCGTTGCCCGGCAGTGCCGCCCCGCCCGCCACCGACCGGCGCCGCGACGGGTTCGCCCGCAAGTCCGGCGAGGCCGTGGTGAACCTGTTGGCCAAGGGGATCACCGCCCGCCAGATCCTCACCAAGGGCGCGTTCGAGAACGCGATCGCCGTGGTGATGGCCCTGGGCGGTTCCACCAACGCGGTGCTGCACCTGCTTGCCATCGCCTACGAGGCCGAGGTCGACCTCACCCTCGCCGACTTCGACCGCATCGCGAGCAAGGTCCCGCACCTCGGCGACCTCAAGCCCTTCGGTCGCCACGTCATGGTCGACGTGGACCGCATCGGTGGGATCCCGGTCGTCATGCGGGCGCTGCTCGACGCGGGTCTGCTGAACGGGGACTGCCTCACGGTCACGGGCGCGACGATGGCCGAGAACCTCGCGGAGATCGCGCCGCCGGACCTCGACGGTGTCGTGCTGCGCGCGCTGGACAACCCGATCCACCGGACCGGTGGCATCACCATCCTCTCCGGCAACCTCGCCCCCGGCGGCGCGGTCGTGAAGAGTGCCGGGTTCGACTCCGAGGTCTTCGAGGGCACCGCGCGCGTCTTCGAGCGTGAGCGTGCCGCCCTGGACGCACTGGAGGACGGGACGATCTCGGCCGGCGACGTCGTCGTCATCCGCTACGAGGGCCCCAAGGGCGGGCCGGGGATGCGCGAGATGCTGGCCATCACGGGGGCCATCAAGGGTGCCGGGCTGGGCAAGGACGTCCTCCTGATGACCGACGGGCGCTTCTCCGGCGGCACCACGGGGCTCTGCGTGGGCCACGTCGCACCCGAGGCCGTCGACGGCGGTGCCATCGCCTTCGTGCGCGACGGGGACCGGATCCGTCTCGACGTGGCGAACAAGACGCTCGAGCTCCTCGTGGACGACGAGCAGCTGGAGGCACGCAAGGAGGGTTGGGAACCCCTGCCCCCGGTCTTCACCCGCGGGGTCCTGGCCAAGTACGCCAAACAGGTCCAGTCGGCCTCGGTCGGCGCGGTCTGCTTCTGACCTGCTGTTGCTGCTGACCTGCCGGTGGCCGACGGTGGGCGGCGTCCAGCACGTGGACCTCGTGTCCACGATGTGAGACGTTGCCCGCCGTCGGCTGACAGTCGCGGGAAACGAGGGTTACCTTTCTGCACATGCGGTTCCTCGTAGCCATCGGACAGCGCGCCAGCTGAGTCAGTTCGGCCGAGCGCGCGACCCCTCACCCACCTAGCGGCGGAGGGGTCTTTTTGCGTCCGGCTGACCGAACGGCCGGGCGCTTCCGATGACGACAGCACACCCGCCGCACCGCCCGAGGAGGACGACCGAGATGGCCAACGAGCCGACCAGTCCGCACGAGACGATCCGACTGCCCCTGGACCCCACGCTCCCCGTCGCGTCGCTCACCGGCGCGCAGAGCCTGATCCGTTCCCTGGAGGCGGTAGGGGTCGAGGTCGTCTTCGGTATCCCCGGTGGTGCGATCCTCCCGGCCTACGACCCGCTCATGGATTCCCCGCACGTGCGTCACATCCTGGTGCGCCACGAGCAGGGCGCCGGTCACGCGGCCGAGGGTTACGCCGTCGCGACCGGGAAGGTCGGGGTCTGCATGGCCACGTCCGGCCCCGGGGCCACGAACCTCGTGACGCCCATCGCCGACGCGAACATGGACTCCGTGCCGATGGTCGCGATCACGGGTCAGGTCGCGGCCGCCGCGATCGGCACCGATGCGTTCCAGGAAGCCGACATCGCCGGGATCACCATCCCGATCACGAAGCACAACTACCTGGTGACCGATCCGATCGAGATCCCCCGCGTCATCGCGGAGGCCTTCCACCTGGCCTCGACGGGCCGGCCGGGTCCCGTCCTCGTCGACGTCGCGAAGTCGGCGTTGCAGGCGATGACCTCGTTCAGCTGGCCGACCTCGATCGACCTCCCGGGATACCGCCCGGTGACGCGCCCGCACAGCAAACAGGTCAAGGAGGCCGCCCGGCTCATCGCCGCGGCGCACCGTCCCGTCCTCTACGTCGGCGGCGGGGTCATCAAGGCCGACGCCTCGGCGGAACTGCGCGCCCTCGCCGACCTCACCGGTATCCCGGCCGTCACCACGCTGATGGCCCGTGGTGCGCTTCCCGACAGCCATCCCGCCAACCTGGGCATGCCCGGGATGCACGGGACGGTCGCCGCCGTCACGGCGCTGCAGAAGTCCGACCTGCTCATCACCCTCGGTGCGCGCTTCGACGACCGGGTCACGGGACAGCTCTCGACCTTCGCGCCGGACGCGAAGGTCATCCACGCCGACATCGACCCGGCCGAGATCGGCAAGAACCGGGCCGTCGACGTGCCGATCGTGGGTGACGCCAAGCTCGTCATCGACGAACTCACGACAGCCGTCGCCGCCGAGTTCGACAAGGGGCGCGCCGACATCACCTCGTGGATCGACCTCACGGCGTCCTGGCGCGACACCTACCCGCTGGGTTACGCCGACTCCGACGACGGCACGCTCGCTCCGCAGCACGTCATCGCGCGCATCGGCGAGATCGCGGGGCCGGAGGCGATCTACGTCTCCGGGGTCGGGCAGCACCAGATGTGGTCGGCGCAGTTCGTCCGCTACGAGAACCCACGCACCTGGATCAACTCGGGTGGTCTGGGCACCATGGGTTTCGCCGTCCCGGCGGCCATGGGCGCCAAGGTGGGGCGCCCCGACACCGTGGTGTGGGCCATCGACGGTGACGGCTGTTTCCAGATGACCAACCAGGAACTCGCGACCTGCACCCTGAACGGCATCCCGGTCAAGATCGCCATCATCAACAACTCCAGCCTCGGCATGGTGCGTCAGTGGCAGACGCTGTTCTACTCCGAGCGCTACTCCAACACCGACCTGAACTCCGGTGACCACCACGGCACCCACGCCACACCGATCCCGGACTTCGTCAAACTCGCCGAGGCCTACGGCTGCGTGGGGTTGCGCTGCGACAAGCCCGAGGATGTCGACGCCACGATCGAGAAGGCCATGGCGATCAACGACGTGCCCGTCGTCGTCGACTTCCGCGTCCACCGCGACGCGATGGTCTGGCCGATGGTCGAGGCCGGGGTCAGCAACGACGCCATCCAGTACGCGCGCGGTGTGTCCCCCACCTGGGACCGCGAGGGTTCCGGGGACGACGTCTCGGGCCCCGAGATGGTGATCTCCTGATGCGGCGCACCACGTCGCGCGAGGACGTCGAACCCACCGATCCGAAGAGGTGCCACCGATGAGTCGTCACGCCCTGTCCGTCCTGGTCGAGAACCGGCCCGGGGTCCTGATGCGCGTCACCTCGTTGTTCGCGCGCCGCAACTTCAACATCCATTCCCTCACGGTCGGACCGACCGAGAGGAGTGAGATCTCCCGGATGACCATCGTCGTCGACGTGGACTCGCAGCCGTTGGAGCAGGTCACCAAGCAGCTGAACAAGCTGATCAACGTCCTGAAGATCGTCGAACTCGAGGGTGATGCGTCGGTGCAGCGCGAGCTGCTGCTCGTGAAGGTCCGTGCGGACGCGTCGGTGCGCGGCGAGGTCGTCGACACCGTCGCCCTCTTCCGCGCCCACGTCGTCGACGTCTCGCCCGAGGCTGTCACGGTGGAGGCCACCGGCAGCCCCGAGAAACTGGCCGCCCTGCTGCGGGTGCTGGAGCCCTTCGGTATCCGCGAGCTGGTTCAATCCGGATCGGTCGCGCTCTCCCGTGGTGGGCGCGCGATCTCCGACCGGGCGCTGCGCTCCGCCTGAGCCGTTCGACCGTCGACCCCGACGCCCGGCAAACCCCGACGCCCGGCAAACCCCGACGCCCGGCAAACCCCGACGCCCGGCAATCCTGAAGATCTGTACGACATAAACCGACGAGGAGAGAACCCCACGTGGCCGAGATGTTCTACGACGACGACGCCGACCTGTCCAAGCTCACCGACAAGAAGGTGGCGGTACTGGGCTTCGGCAGCCAGGGCCACGCGCACGCGCTCTCGCTGCGCGACTCCGGTGTCGACGTGGTCGTCGGCCTGAAGGAGGGCTCCACGAGCCGCGCCAAGGCCGAGGAGCAGGGCATGACCGTGATGACCCCGTTCGAGGCCGCCAAGGCCGCCGACGTGATCATGGTCCTGGTCCCGGATCACCTGCAGCGCGGCCTGTACGCCGAGTCCATCGAGCCGAACCTCACCGCCGGCAAGGCGCTGTTCTTCAGTCACGGTTTCAACATCCGGTTCGGCTACATCAAGCCCCCGGCCGACGTCGACGTCATCATGGTCGCCCCCAAGGGCCCCGGACACCTGGTGCGCCGTGAGTACGTCGACGGTCGTGGTGTCCCCGTGATCGTCGCCGTCGAGCAGGACGCGACGGGCACGGCGTGGGACCTCGGGCTGGCCTACGCCAAGGGCATCGGTGGACTGCGCGCAGGCGGTATCAAGACCACGTTCACCGAGGAGACCGAGACCGACCTGTTCGGTGAGCAGGCCGTGCTGTGCGGTGGCATGTCCGCACTGGTCCAGACCGGGTTCGAGGTCCTCACCGAGGCCGGTTACCAGCCTGAGGTCGCGTACTTCGAGTGCCTGCACGAGCTCAAGCTCATCGTCGACCTGATGTACGAGGGCGGGATCGCCAAGCAGCGTTGGTCCATCTCGGACACCGCCGAGTACGGCGACTACGTCTCCGGCCCGCGCGTCATCGACGCCGACACCAAGGGGCGCATGCAGGCCATCCTGAAGGACATCCAGGACGGCACGTTCGCGCAGAACTTCATCGACGACCAGGACGCGGGCGCCCCGCAGTTCAAGGAACTGCGGGCCAAGGCGGAGGCGCACCCCATCGAGGCCACCGGTCGTGAGTTGCGCAAGCTGATGGCATGGGTGAAGTCGGACGACTCCGATTACGTCGAGGGTTCCGCGGCTCGCTGACGACGTTCGCCGCGTCCACCACTGGGAAGTCCTGCCCGTTGCGGGCCGGGGCTTCCCAGTGCTCGTTGCGGAGGACTCGCGGGCGAGATGGGCGTGCGGAGCGTGGCGAGAGGTGACACGCTCCGGGCATGAGCCTCAGCGACGACGACATCACCACGACGACCACGAACGTCAGCGGCACCCCGGCCGGAGGGGACTCCGACTCGGGCGATTCCGATGCGACCCAGGTCGACCCCTCGGGGACCGACCCGGCGGGCGTCGACCCTTCCGGGGGCGATTCCGATTCGGGTGACTCGGGTGACTCCGACTCGGGTGACTCCGACTCCACCCAGGTGGACCCCTCCGGTGTCGACCCGGCGGGCAGCGACCCCGCGGGTTCCTGACATGACCCTGGCACCCTCTCGCCCCGCCGTCGGGGCGCTCGCCCCGGTAGGCGGTGCGGGACCGGCGCTACGGCGCTGTTTCGGCGCCGCGGCCGACCGCATCGCCAGCGAGTACTGGAATACCCGTCCGCTGCTGGTGCGCGCCGCGGACCGCGCCGCCGAAGGGGGTGCGGCCTCGGTGCACGACCTGCTCTCGCCTGCCGACGTGGACGAGCTTCTCGGTGCGCGGGCGTTGCGAACCCCGTTCTTCTCGCTCGTCGAGAACGGGAAACCCCTGCCGCGTTCTGCCTACACCCGCAGTGCGGTGGCTGGGAACCAACAGTTGTCCGACCTGCCCGACACCGACCGGATCGCCACCGCCCACGCGGGCGGGGCGACGATCGTGTTGCAGGCGCTGCACCGCACCTGGCCGCCCCTGCAGACGTTCTGCTCGCAGCTCGCGCAGGACCTCGGCCACCAGTGCCAGGTCAACGTCTACGTGACGCCGCCCGGGGCCCAGGGTTTCAAGCCGCACCACGACACCCATGACGTCGTGGTGCTGCAGGTGGACGGGCGCAAGCACTGGACGATCCATCCGCCGGTGGTGGAGTTGCCGCTGAAGTCGCAGCCCTCGACCGCGCTGGGCCCCGATCCCGTCGGCGCTCGTGCGCCCGCGATCGACACCGTCCTCGAGCCGGGTGACGCGTTGTACCTCCCTCGCGGTTGGTTGCACTCCGCGCGCACCACGCAGGACCGCTCCATCCATCTCACGGTCGGTCTGCTGGCCACCACCTGGGCCGACGTCCTGGTCGACGCGGTCGCGTCCGCCGGGCGCGAGGACCCGGCGCTGCGACGCGCCCTGTCCATCCCCCATGGAGACGTCGACGTGACGCCCGCCGAGCTCGACGACTTCCGGGCTGCCGCGGGGCGTTGGCTCGCCGCACTGGACGACGATCGGGTACGCCGACTCGTCGAGCGCCGTCGGGCCGGGGCGGTGCCGCCCGAACCGGTGGGGGTGCTCGGCCAGGACGAGGCGCTGCGCACGCTGCACGAGGACAGCTCGCTGCGGGTCCGGACGGGGTTGCGTACCCGGGTCCTCGCCGCCGATGACCGCGTCGACGTCGTGCTGCCCGATCGGCGGGTCTCCTTCCCGGGGTGGTTGCGACCCGCCCTCGAGCACGTACTCACGAGCGCTCGCACGTCGGCGTCGGAGCTGTCCTCGGCCGGTGTCGGGGTGGACGCAGCCGACGCGCTCGTGGTGCTGCGACGGTTGCTGCGAGAACACGTCCTGCTCCCCGGGGGCAGCGCCTGAGCGCGGAGGCCATCGCCCGGAGGTTCTCCTGCGCCGCCGCGGCCGACCAACGAGGGGATCCCCTGCTCGGGACGGCCACCGCGGTGCGTGGATACCTCCTCGTCGAGGAGCCTGGGGCGTGGGGACCCGGGGCGGTCCCCGCATCTCGGCTGGGGGAGGACCTGACGTCGGAGTTACGCCGGGTCGCGCAGCAGCGCGGCGTGAAACTGCTGTTAATCCGGCGTCCGTCCGCGCGCGACCTGGACCCCGACGGCCCACGCCGGCTCTTCCTCGTCGACGTTGCGCGGGGGCGTGCCCGCACGTTCACCCGCAGCGCCACCCGGGCGGCTCTCGTGGCCGCAG
>JBPBQU010000004.1:0-14462 GCA_050955085.1 Janthinobacterium lividum
CCGGGTATCCACCCCTCGCCTCGATACGACTCTGACCAGGAGACCGATGAACGCCACAGACGGCGGGGCCGACGCGGAGTTGCGCAGACTGCTGATCGAGCAGTTCGCGAGTTTCAACGTTGCGCTGCAGCGCATCGATGAACACCTCTCCGCCATCGACGGGCACCTGCGTCATGCCGTCCCGGCCCCGATCGACACCACCGTCAGTGCCCCGGCCGCTGCGGTAGCACTGCCGCCCGCGGAGGAGGCGACGTCGAGGTTCGAACAGGAGACGCCGCCGACCCCGTCACGCGTGGATCCCGCACCGGAGTGGCCATCCCCGGTCGAGAAGACCCCGGACGCTGTCGACCCCCCGGCAATCCCCCGGTCCGGTGCTGACGCCGGGATTACCCGGCCACAGCCCGCACCGCCAGGCAATCCCTATCCTTGGCCCACGGTGCGGCAGCCGCCGAAGCGATCATCGGTGACGGCGTCGAGCAGCGACCTCCTCGGTCGCGTGTTCGTCATCGGCGGGGCGGTGTTCACCCTCGTCGCCATCGTCCTGCTGCTGGTCATGGGTGCCCAGCGGGGCCTGATCGGCCCCGGTGTCCGGGTGGCGGGCCTGCTCGTGCTGTCCGGTGCCCTCATCGGCGCCGCCACCCGGGTGCGCAGCCGCTGGCGCAACGAGGTCGCGGCGACTGCGGTCGCCGGGGTCGGATTGTCCGGTGGGTATCTGGCAGTGATCTCCTGCAGTGCCGTCTATGGGTGGATTCCCGCTGTCGCGGGGTTGTGGCTGGCGCTGCTCATCGCGCTCGCGGGGCTGGAACTCGCCCGCGCCTGGTCCGCACAGGCGTTGGCCCTGGGTGCGATGGCCGCCGTCGGGGTGAGCTGGCAGATCATCGGCGCCCGCGCCGGTGTCGATGCGTCCGTCGTCGCGGCGTTCATCGTGGTGCTGGCCCTGGCGTGCGGGCGGTTGTGCTGGCTCCGCCAGGAATGGGTCGCACTGAGCGTGGTCACCCTCAGCGTGTTGTGGCTCTACCAGACCGGTGCCGCCGCGCTGGTCGCTCCGGAATCGGACACCGCTTCGATGACTGCGGCCACCGTGGCCGTCGTACTCGTCTCCTCGGCGTTGGCCTGGCTGTGGTCGATCCTCGCCTACCGCACCCGTGGCGGACCGGGTTACCTGACGAGCGCGGCAGCCCTGTACGGCTTGCCCGTACTGGTGTTGGGAACCGACCAGGGTTACGACCAGAGTTTCCGCGACGTCGTGCTCGGGTTCGTCGGGCTGACGCTGGTGCTGGTCATCACCGCTGATGCGTTCGTGCGTCGTGCTCGTGGTCGCACCCGGTTGCTGCCGCCGCCGATCCGGGTGACGTTCTGGGCGTTGGCCGCCGCCTACCTGCTGGCGTTGACGCTGCAGCACACCTCCGGATCCGCCCAGCTCGCCGCGCTGTTCGCGCAGGCACTCGTCATCGGGGTCGCCTCCAGGGTGGCTCGGACCAAGACCAGTTTCTTCATCTCTCTCGCCTTCACCCTCGTCGGGATGATCCAGCTGTTCGAGGCGATGCCCCTGGATGCGTTCTGGAGCCGCTACGAGACCTCCCGGATCGCCACCTGGCCCCTCGCCCTGGCGGCCACGCTGTTGTTGGCGGGCGTCATCTCCTCCCTCGGCGTGGCAGCACAGTTGTTCCCACGCACCTTCACCACCCGACGGTTGTGGTTGGCGTACCTGCCGGTGGGTTGGTACGCCCTCATCGGCGCAACCATCGTCAGCGGCACCCGTCTCTTCGACGGAACGGCCACGGTGGTGCCCCCGACCAGTCCCACCGGCTCCGCACCGAACCCCGGATGCCCGCCCTACGGGGAGGACTATCTGGCCTGCCAGGGTGACCTCGCGGCTACTCCACCGCCGCTGCGCGCTGACACCGTGCCCGGCGTGGACGGCTTTCTCGTGGGCATCATGGCGGCCACCTTGCTGCTGGCGATAGTCAGTTTCGTATTGCTGGCGTTGTTCATCAACGGTCGCGACGGGCTCTTCGCCCGTGCCTACAACCCCGTCCATCGTTCGGTGTACCGCACTGCCGGATTGCTCACCCTGGGCGTCACCGCGGGCAAGGTCGTTCTGATCGACACCACGTCCTTGGACACCTTCTACCGCGTCGGTGCCTACCTGGGGACCGGTCTGCTGTTGATGGTCCTCGGGGCTCGTTTCGGCAGACAGCTCACCACCTCGGCGGCCACCCCCGAAGGAGACGCAGCCGCCACCACGGGTTCCCCGGGCAGCTGGCAGGACGGCAGCGCCGAAGACGAAAAGGCCGGGAACGAGAAGGCCGGGAACGAGGAGGCCGGGGCCCCCGGCCCCAAGACCATGCTCAGGGCCACCGATCCCGACGACGAGCACTACGGCAAGCCGCCGCGGTTCTGAGGACGTCTCGGCCGCGACCGTCGCCCGCCGTCCGACCAGGCCGAGGACTCAACACACCGGGGCGCCCAGCGCGGGCGGAACCAGCGCGTCCTCAGCGAGCAGTCCCTGGTAACCGTCCCCCAGACTGACCGCGACCACCACGGCTGCGGGGTCCTCCGCCAGTGAGACCTCCGGGATGCGCGCGGCGACGGAGCGGGCCTGCCCGAGCTGCGCGGGCGGGTAAGTCACCGTCGCGCTCACCGGCCCGGCCGGGACAGGCGCGTTCGCGACCCGGGTGACGAGGAAACCGCGCGTGCGCAGCTCCTGCGCCACAGTCCCCGCGAGCCCCTTGCGCGAGGTGCCGTTCAGCACCTCGACGCTCACCTCGGGCGGAACCGGCAGGACATCGGGGGCCGGCGTACAGGCCGGGGCGGGGCTCGCCACGCTCGGCTCGTCAACGGAGGAACCCGGATCCCAGCGCCCCGTCCAGATCAACGCCGCCGCAGCGCCGACGGCGAGGACGAGCAGGACGACGAGGGCGAACACGACGCGCTGGCGCCACACCCGCTGTCTGCGCCTGCCCGTCAACCGCTGGTACGACTCCTCGTCCAGGCCGTCGTCGACCTCGGGCAGCCGGACCCGGTCGTCGTCCTCCACCAGGTCCTGCCTGTGGTTGTGCTCGTAGCTCACGTCGGGTCCCCCCACCCCTCGTACCCGTCCGCCATGGACGGGGCCAGCAGTCGCAGTGTGCCAATCAGTCAGTCGCTCAGGGTCAGGACGCGCGCATGCAGTACCTGGCGCTGATGCAGCGCGGCCCGCACCGCCCGGTGCAACCCGTCCTCGAGGTACATCGACCCCCGCCAGGCCACGACGTGCGCGAACAGGTCACCGTAGAAGGTGGAGTCCTCGGCCAGCAGCGCATCGAGGTCCAGGGTGCGCTTGGTCGTCGTCAGCTCCGCGAGACGGACCTGGCGCGGCGCCACCTGGGACCACTGACTGATCGTCTCGTACCCGTGGTCGGGATAGGGACGTCCGTCGCCGACTGCCGAGAAGATCACGGTGGGCGAGTCTAGGGGCTCGACGCCTGGGTGTCCGGGGGTTGCCGAAACAACGACGAGGCCCGCCCCCGAACTCGGGGACGGGCCTCTCGCGGCGGAGGATAGGGGATTTGAACCCCTGAGGGCGTTAACCCAACACGCTTTCCAAGCGTGCGCCATAGGCCACTAGGCGAATCCTCCAGAACTCACCCTAGCGCCCCACGAGCGGTGCCCTGCACCCCGGTGACCCGACCCGCTCGGTGGGCGCCGGTGGTTTGGACCGCGAGGCGCTCGGCACGTACATTGGGTTCAGACCCCTCGTGCGGCGTCATCCAGCTGAACCCCCCCAGGGCCGGAAGGCAGCAAGGGTAGGCAGGCTCTGGCGGGTGTGCGGGGGGTCCCTTAATCCTGGCTTCGCAGGGTGAGCGCATGCTGTCCGTCGGCGCTCAGCGAGGTAAGGGCGGTGTCGGGGGGGCGGGTTAGCCTCGGGGTCGTGACGACCGCCTTGTACCGCCGCTACCGGCCCGAGACCTTCGCGGAGGTCATCGGCCAGGAGCACGTCACCGGGCCACTCAGCCAGGCGCTGTCCAAGGGACGCATCACGCACGCCTACCTGTTCTCCGGGCCGCGCGGCTGTGGGAAGACGACGAGCGCGCGCATCCTGGCCCGCTGCCTCAACTGCGCGCAGGGGCCGACCCCCACCCCCTGTGGCGTGTGCGACTCGTGCACGGGTCTGGCCCGTGGTGGTCCCGGCAGCCTCGACGTGGTCGAGATCGACGCCGCCAGCCACGGGGGTGTCGACGACGCCCGCGACCTGCGCGAACGCGCGACCTTCGCCCCTGCGCGGGACCGCTTCAAGGTCTTCATCATCGACGAGGCGCACATGGTCTCCCCACAGGGCTTCAACGCACTGCTCAAGACCGTCGAGGAACCCCCGCCGCACGTGAAGTTCATCTTCGCGACGACAGAACCCGACAAGGTCCTCACCACGATCCGCTCGCGCACCCACCACTACCCGTTCCGGCTCGTCCCGCCCGCACAGCTCACGCCGTACCTGGCTGAACTCGCGGGACGCGAGGGAGTCGAGATCGGCAAGGGGGTGCTGCCCCTGGTGGTCCGCGCGGGCGGGGGCTCCGTGCGTGACTCGCTCTCGGTCCTCGACCAGCTCATCGCGGGCGCGGGTGACGCGGGAGTCACCTACGACGTAGCCGTCTCACTCCTCGGCTACACCCACGCCGCACTCCTCGACGACGTCGTCGAGGCCATCGCGGCCGGTGACGGGGCCACGGTGTTCCGCGCCGTCGAACGCGTCGTCGACACCGGCCAGGAACCCCGCCGCTTCGCCGACGACCTCCTGCAGCGCCTGCGCGATCTCGTCATCGTGGCGGCCGTGGGGGACGAGGCCGGTGACGCGCTCGCCGTCCCGGCGGACGCCCTCGACCGGTTGAAGGCGCAGGCCGCCCACCTCGGCCGCGCCGAGCTGTCCCGGGCGGCCGACGTCGTCGCGGCGGGTCTGGAGCAGATGACCGGGGCCACTTCCCCGCGCCTGCAGTTGGAACTGCTCTGCGCCCGGTTGCTGCTGCCGGGTGCGGACGCCGACGACGGACTCGGAAGCCGGTTGGACCGTCTCGAGCGGCGGCTGGCGGCAGGTGGGGTCCCCACCCTCGCCCCCACGACCCCGGCACCGGGACCGGCCCGCGACACGGTGGCGGAGCCGACCCCGCAGCCGCTGCAAACCCCGGCAGCCGTCCTCGCGGCGGACCCCGACCCCGCCGAGGACGTCCACCCCGCCGCCGAACCCCACCCTGCCGCCGAACCCCACCCCACTGCCGAACCCAGCCCCGCCGCAGAGACAAGCCCCGCCGCAGAGACAAGCCGGGCCGCCGAACCCACCCGAGCCGAGCAACCCGACCCGCAGTCCCAGCCTGTCGCGCCACCGCCCGCCGCTCCCCCCGTCGGGGGCGACGCCGAGACGGTCCGACGGTTGTGGACGGACGTGCTCGGGGCCCTGTTCCGCGTCAAGCGGACGACATGGTCGCTCGTCGCCGAGAATGCCACCGTGGCCGACTGCCGTGGCGGCGTCCTGACCCTGCAGTTCAAGACGGCCGGTCTGGCGTCGACTTTCGGCCGGGGCAACCACGCCGGATTCGTGGCCGAGGCACTGCTGGAGGTTGCCGGCATCGAGGCCAAGGTCGAGGCCGGCGGCGCAGGTGACACCTCCCCGGCCCGTGGGCGCGCCAACACCCCCGCTCCACGTCGGGGCCGGCCCTCGACGGCGGAGTGGACGGCGCCGGCACCAAGCCCGACAGCGTCGGAACCCACCGCCCCGACAGACAGCGGACAGCCTGCCGCGCAACGGTTCGCGCCCGCCCCGAAACTCCCGCCGCATCCTGCGGTGGGCCTGTCCGAGGGTGTGGCCTCCCCCCCGGAGGCCGGTCCCCGATTCGCCGGGCCCGACGATGACGTCCCCCCACCCGAGGCCCCCATCGACGACCCGGGTGAGGAGCAGCTGTCCGCGCCGCGCCGCTCGGCCCGACCCGCCCACCAGCCCCCACCGGCAGTCCCGTCCTTCGAGGACGACACCCCCAGCCGCGACGACGAGGACGCCGAGGAGTCCCAACTCGTCGGCGCGGCCGTCGTCGAGCAGATCCTGGGTGGCAAGATCATCTCGACCGATACCGGTCGTTGAATCGCGTCGCCCCGGCGCCGCCTCACCCAGCACGTAGGGTTGCGGTGTGTACGAAGGCGTCGTCCAGGACCTGATCGACGAACTCGGTCGCCTCCCCGGGGTGGGACCCAAGAGCGCGCAACGCATCGCGTTCCACCTCCTCGCGGCCGACGCAGCAGACGTCAAACGCCTTTCCGACGTGCTCGCCGTGGTCAAGAACACGGTCCGGTTCTGTGAGATCTGCGGCAACGTCGCGCAGGAGGAGCTGTGCCGGGTCTGTCGCGACCCACGACGCGACACCACCGTGATCTGCGTCGTCGAGGAGTCCAAGGACGTCGTCGCCATCGAGCGCACCCGGGAGTTCCGCGGTCGATACCACGTGCTCGGCGGGGCCATCAGCCCCATGGAGGGGATCGGACCGGACGACCTGCGGATGCGTGAACTCCTCACCCGGTTGTCCTCGGGTGAGGTGACCGAGACGATCATCGCGACGGACCCGAACCTCGAGGGCGAGGCGACCGCGACCTACCTCGCGCGGTTGCTGCGTCCGATGGGGCTCAAGGTGACCCGGCTCGCGTCGGGGTTGCCGGTCGGTGGTGATCTCGAGTATGCCGACGAGGTGACGCTCGGACGAGCGTTCGCCGGACGGAGACCCCTTGATGCCTGAGCAGATCAACCCCCCGATCGCACCCGAAGCCGCGCAGGAGCTCGAACTGCTCGCCGCCTCGACGGCGGAGCAGGCCCGCGCCTACCTCTCGACCGTCACCGAGGTCGCCACCGGGCGGCTGGACTCCACCGCCCTCTCGGTGCTGTTGCTGGCCGTCAGTCAGGCCCTGCTCAGCGGTGCCCGGCTCGGCGCGGTCGACGACGTCGTCCCCGCCCGCCGCTTCGAACCCGACGCGGGCCCGGACCCCGACATCGACCCCGTGCGGGTGGGTCTCGCGAACGTCATGGAGGGCCTCGACGACTACGCCGACGTCGTCGACCCGCTGACCAACGCCGAGCTGGTGCGCGGTGCACTCTCCGACGACCTTGCCTCGGTCGCGGCCGACCTCGTGCACGGACTGCGCCACTACGAACGCGGTGACGTGAGCGAGGCCCTGTGGTGGTGGCAGTTCTCCTACCTGTCCTCGTGGGGTCTGCGGGCGACCGCCGCGCTGCGCGTCCTGCAGTCGCTGTTGGGCCACCTCCGTCTCGACGTCGACGCCGAGACGGCTTCGGACGCCGAGTTCGACGCACTCCACCCCTGAGTCATCCCGACGTTGGACAGACTGTCCAGCGCGCCGCCGGGACACTGGACACGGCCGGGAGCACGTCCCCCGCTCAGTAGACTCGTGCGTCGTGGCTCTCGTGGTGCAGAAGTTCGGCGGTTCATCGGTCGCGGATGCCGATGGCATCAAGCGTGTCGCGAAACGGATCGCCGCGACGAAGCGCGCCGGTCACGAGGTGGTCGTCGTCGTCTCCGCGATGGGTGACACCACCGACGAGCTGATCGCGCTGGCCGAGCAGGTCAGCCCGATGCCGCCGGCGCGGGAGCTGGACATGCTGCTGACCTCCGGTGAGCGGATCTCGATGGCCGTGCTCGCGATGGCGATCTCCAACCTGGGTCTGCAGGCGCGCTCCTTCACGGGGTCGCAGGCCGGGGTCATCACCGACTCCAGCCACGGCCGCGCTCGCATCATCGACGTCACCCCGGGGCGCATCCGGACAGCGCTGGACGAGGGCTCGATCGCCATCGTCGCCGGTTTCCAGGGCGTCAGCCAGGACACCCTGGACATCACCACGTTGGGCCGCGGCGGTTCGGACACGACGGCCGTCGCCCTGGCCGCGGCCCTCAAAGCCGACGTCTGCGAGATCTACACCGACGTCGACGGCGTCTTCACCGCCGACCCACGCATCGTGGCGACGGCGCGGAAGATCAACCGCATCTCCAGCGAGGAGATGCTGGAGATGGCGGCCTGCGGGGCCAAGATCCTGATGCTGCGCTGCGTGGAGTACGCCCGCAACTACGACCTGCCGATCCACGTGCGCAGTTCCTTCAGTCCGCACGAGGGGACCTGGGTGACGGATTCACCCATCCCCGCCCTGTTGAGCCCGAACTCCAGCAAGAACACCGGGGAGGAACCCGTGGAACAGCCGATCATCTCCGGTGTCGCGCACGACCGAAGTGAAGCCAAGATCACCGTGGTGGGGGTGCCGAACACCCCGGGCACGGCCGCGAAGATCTTCAAGGCCGTGGCGCAAGCCGAGATCAACATCGACATGATCGTGCAGAACAACTCCGTCGGGGCCTCCAACCTCACCGACATCTCCTTCACGCTGCCGAAGACGGAGGGTGCCACCGCGGCGACCGCACTGGAGAAGGTGCGGGGCGAGGTCGGGTTCGAACGCCTCGAGTACGACGACCAGATCGGCAAGGTGTCGCTCATCGGGGTAGGGATGCGGTCGCACCCGGGCGTCTCGGCGCGGTTCTTCGAGGCCCTGGGTGAGCAGGAGATCAACATGGAGATGATCTCCACCTCGGAGATCCGCATCTCCGTCGTCACCCGGGCCGAGCAGCTCGACGACGCGGTGCGCGCGGTGCACACGGCGTTCGGGCTCGACGGTGAAGCCGAAGCAGTGGTCTACGGAGGCAGCGGACGATGAACGAGACCGGCAAACCCACCCTGGCCGTCATCGGCGCCACCGGTGCGGTCGGCACCGTGATGCTCGGGATCCTCTCGGAGCGCCCCGACGTCTGGGGGGAGATCCGCCTCGTCGCCTCGGCCCGCTCGGCGGGGAAGGTCCTGCAGGTGCGCGGGGAGGACGTCGTCGTGCAGGCGTTGGCCCCCGAGGTCTTCGACGGGGTCGACGTCGCGATGTTCGACGTGCCCGACGAGGTCTCCGCGGTCTGGGCGCCCATCGCGGCGCAACGCGGTGCCGTGGCCGTCGACAACTCCGGCGCGTTCCGGATGGACGACGAGGTCCCGCTCGTCGTCCCCGAGGTCAACGGTGCGGCCGCCCGGAACCGCCCCAAGGGCATCATCGCGAACCCGAACTGCACGACGCTGACGATGATGGACGCCCTCGGCGCCCTGCACGAACGTTTTCAACTCACCGAACTCGTCGTCGCCAGTTATCAGGCGGCCTCGGGTGCCGGTCAGCCCGGTGTCGACCGCCTCTACGACGAGCTGGAGGTCGTCGCCGGGAACCGCACGCTGGGTTCCAGCGCCGGTGACACCGCCGCGGTCATCTCCGCGAAACTCGGTGACGACTCCCCGTTCCAGACCCACCTCGCCCTCAACGTGATCCCTGTCGCGGGATCGCTCAAGGACGACGGGTGGACGAGCGAGGAGCTCAAGGTCCGCAACGAGTCGCGCAAGATCCTCGGGATACCCGACCTCAAGGTCTCCGCGACCTGCGTGCGGGTTCCCGTGCAGACGACACATTCCCTCGCGGTGCACGCGACGTTCGCCCGGCAGGTGAGCGTGGCCGACGCGAGCGCCGCACTGGAGGCTGCCCCGAGCGTCGAGGTCCGCGACGACCTCGCCCACGGCGTCTTCCCGACCCCTGCGAACACCGTGGGGGGTGACCCGACCGTCGTGGGCCGCATCCGGCAGGCGCTGGACTTCCCGAACACCCTCGACCTGTTCGTCTGCGGGGACAACCTGCGCAAGGGCGCCGCCCTGAACACCGCCCAGATCGCCGAGCTGATCGCGCTCGAGCTGAGCGCCTGACGCGAACGCCCGGGGTTGCCCTGGGCGTTCGGGTGACATCAGACGTGGGCGCTGTCGGGTTCACGCGACACTCGGCGCATGCGACGCCTGCCGCGATGGATTCCCGCCGCCCTCGTCCTGCTCGCGACGCTCGTCCAACTGCTCGTCGCGTCACTGGCCCGGGATCTGCCGCAGTTCGCCGGCAAGGGTTTCGCGGCCCGGCTGGGGTACTACCCGGTGATGATGCTGATCGTCCCGGTGCTGTGGCGGCTGCGCCGGCCCCCCCGACCGGCGCCCTGGACGGGGTTCACCCTCGTCATGGCGCCCTTCCTCGTCGACGTCACCGGTAACACGCTGAACCTCTACGACAGCCTGCGCTGGTGGGACGACGCGAACCACTTCCTGAACTGGTTCCTGCTCACCCTCGGCCTCGGGCTGGTCCTCGACATCGCGGCCCTGCGACCCCGCTGGGTGCGGACGGTGACCGCGGTGGGTGGCGGGGCACTGCTGGCACTGCTGTGGGAGGTGGGCGAGTGGTGGACGTTCATCCGGCACGGCACCGAGCTCTCCACGGCCTACGAGGACACCCTCGGTGACATGGTGCTGGGCACGACCGGTTCGGCCGTCGCGCTGCTCCTGCTGTGCCGCGCTCGGTCTCACTCGCGGCGGAACCGGGTGCAGTACGTGCGATAGGGCAGCCGGATCTCAGCGCCTGCGCGCAGCGCCGGGTGCTCGTCCACCAGCCGGCCGATCGCCGCGAGCAGGTCCGCCCGCTCGTCGTCGGGGAGCACGATGACGTAGCTGCGGGAGGCCACCAGGTCGAGGATCCCGGCGCGGTCGCTGACGTGCTCGAAACCGGTGACGAGACGTTCCCCCCTCGCGAAGGGCGCGCCGACCTCGACGGTGTCCCAGCCCATCTCCTGCTCCTGACCGCGTTGGGCCAGCGCCCAGACCTGCCGGACCCAGTCCACCGAGTCGTCGCGCACGTTCCACACCAACCCCAGCGTCCCGCCCGGGCGCAGCACCCGCGCGACCTCCGCGGTGGCGCGGACCGGGTCCACCCAGTGCCAGGCCTGCGCGACGACGACGGCGTCCACCGTGGCGTCCGGCAACCCGGTCGCTTCCGCGCTGCCCTCGTGGGCCTCGACCGACGGCAACGCGGCCGTGAGCTCGGCGAGCATCTCGGGTGAGGGTTCCACGGCGACGACATCGAGACCGCGCTGCACCAGGGCGGCGCTGAACTTTCCCGTGCCTGCGCCGAGGTCGAGCACCCGGGCCGCCCCGGCGGGGACGAGGAAGTCGACCGCGTCGTCGGGGTAGCCCGGCCGGGCCCGCGCGTACTGCGCCGCCACGGCACCGAAGGAGCGGGCGTGGGCATCCCTGTCCCTGGGGCGGTCCCTCGGTTCGTCGCTGGGTTCGTCGATGGGTTCATCGCTGGGTTCGTCGATGGGTTCGTCGCTGGGTGCGTTCATGGGTGCAGTCTCCCCGCCGGGCACGCGATGATGACGAGGTGAGTGCAACCCTCGTCGCCAAGGACCTGAGCGCGGCCCACGGGACGCGTGCGCTGTTCTCGGGTCTCGACCTCGTCGTCGCCCCGGGTGACGTCGTCGGGCTGGTCGGGGCCAACGGTGCCGGGAAGTCGACGCTGCTGCGGTTGCTCGCCGGCCTCGACGCCCCCGAATCCGGCCGGGTGACGTTGTCCCCGCCGACCGCCACCGTCGGTTACCTGCCGCAGGAACCCGACCGCCGGGCCGGGGAGAGCATCGCGGCCTTCCTCGGCCGACGCACCGGGGTCGACGCCGCCCAGGCCGAGATGGATGCCGCGGCCGTCGCCCTCGGCGCCGGCGAGGGCGGGGCCGACGACCGCTACGGTGATGCCCTGGAACGCTGGCTCGCCCTCGGCGGGGCCGACCTCGAGGAACGCCGGGGTGAGGTGCTCGCCGACCTCGGGCTCCAGGTGGACGTCGAGGTCGAGATGCCCGCGCTCTCCGGTGGGCAGGCCGCGCGGGTCGGGCTCGCCGCACTGCTGCTCTCGCGCTACGACGTGTTCCTGCTCGACGAACCCACCAACGACCTCGACCTCGACGGCCTCGCCCGCCTCGAGAAGTTCGTGGGTGAACTGCGCTCCCCCGCCGTCGTCGTCAGCCATGACCGCGAGTTCCTCGCCCGCACCGTCGACCGCGTCGTGGAACTCGACCTCGCCCAGCAACTCGTGCGTGTCGTGGGCGGCGGGTACGAGGCGTTTCTCGCCGAACGCGAGACCCAGCGTCGCCACGCCCGGGAGGCCTACGACGACTACGCCGAAACAAAGGCCGGGCTCGAGGGCCGGGCTCGCATGCAGCGCAACTGGATGGACAAGGGTGTCCGCAACGCCGTCCGCAAGGGCGAACCGGACAAGAACATCCGAGCCAAGATGCGTGAGGGCAGCGAGAAACAGGCCGCCAAGGCCCGCCAGACCGACCGCATGATCGAACGACTCGACGTCATCGAGGAGCCCCGCAAGGAGTGGGCACTGCAGATGACGATCGCCGCCGCCGCACGCTCGGGCTCCGTCGTCACGACCGTTCGCGAGGCCGTCGTCGGCCGCGGAGGTTTCCGGCTGGGGCCGGTGACCCTGCAGGTCGAGGCGGGTGACCGGATCGCGGTCACCGGCCCCAACGGTTCGGGCAAGACGACACTGCTGGGCCTTCTCCTGGGTCGGATCGACCCCGACGAGGGAACGGTCTCGCTCGGATCGGGTGTGGAGGTCGGTGAGGTCGACCAGGCCCGCGGGCTCTTCCTCGGCGAGCAACCGCTCGCCCGGGCGTTCGGGGACGCCGTGCCGCAGTTGCCCGACGCCGAGGTCCGGACCCTGCTGGCGAAGTTCGGCCTCGGGTCCGCGCATGTGGGACGGGCGACCTCGACGCTGTCGCCGGGTGAACGGACCCGCGCCGCCCTCGCCCTGCTGCAGGCGCGCGGGGTGAACCTGCTGGTGCTCGACGAACCCACCAACCACCTCGACCTGCCGGCCATCGAGCAGCTCGAGCAGGCGCTCGCGAGTTACTCCGGCACGTTGCTGCTGGTCAGTCACGACCGGCGCCTGCTCGATGCCGTCGAGGTCACCCGTCGCCTCGCGGTGGACGCGGGGACTGTGCGCGAGCTCTGAGGCCGTCGCGCCGCACTCGCGGGAGCGCTGGCGGCACGCGCGGGACGGCTTGCGCGGCAGTCCTTTCCGGACGGGGCGCCGCTCGAGTGGAACAACGGGCCCGGTGACAGCGATGATCAGGTGTCGACAGGCGATGGCGCTGATCGGAGGTTCCTACCCACGCTCCACAGAGAGAAGCAAACCTGTGCCCCTCGCCATCCTGGCTCTCGCCCTCGGTGCCTTCGGGATCGGGACGACGGAGTTCGTCGCCCTGGGGTTGCTGCCCGACATGGCCGCCGACTTCGACGTCTCCATCGCCACCGCCGGCTGGCTCGTCTCCGCCTACGCGCTGGGCGTCGTCGTCGGGGCGCCGACGCTGACGGCCCTGACGCACTCGATGCCCCGCAAACGGGTACTCATCGGACTCATGGGCCTGTTCGCGCTGGGGCACGTCGCCACCGCTCTCGCACCGAGTTTCGGGGCGCTCGTCGGGGCGAGGTTCTTCTCCGGTCTGGCGCACGGGGCGTTCTTCGGGGCCGCCGCCGTCGTCGCGCGCAAGATCGCCCCCGCCGGAAAGCAGGGCCAGGCCCTGGCCCTGGTCTTCACCGGACTCACCATCGCCAACGTCGTGGGTGTCCCGTTGGGGACCTACGTCGGTCAACAGCTCGGCTGGCGGTTGACCTTCTCCCTCGTCGGCGTCATCGGCCTGGTGACGATCGCCGCCATCCTGGCGCTCGTCCCCGAGGTCGAGACCCACACCGGGTCGCTGCGTTCGGAGTTCGCCGCGTTCCGCCGCCGCCAGGTGTGGTGGACGCTGCTCATCACCACGGTCGGGTTCGCGAGCCTCTTCACGGTCTTCAGCTACGTCGCCCCGTTGCTGACCGACGTCGCCGGGTTCGCCGAGGGGTCGGTCAGCTGGGTCCTCGTGCTGTTCGGCCTGGGCGCCACCTTCGGGAACATCCTCGGGGGACGGCTCGCGGACTGGCGTCCGTACCGGACGTTGGCGATCGGATTCGTCGGTCAGGCCGTGGTGTTCGCGTTGCTCTTCTTCTTCGCGGGCAACAAGATCGCGGCGGCGACGGGCATCTTCCTCTTCGCCTTCATCGGTTTCGTCATGTCCGCCCCGATCCAGACCCGCGGGATCCTCGCGGCGGGTGGTGGCGCGAGCATGGTGTCGGCCGCCATGCAGGCCGCGTTCAACGTCGGCAACGCGTTCGGCGCGTTCCTCGGTGGCGTGGTGATCGACGCGGGTCTCGGGTTCTCCTCCCCCGCGCTGGTCGCGGCGGTCCTGGCCCTGCTGGGGTTGGCGATCATGGCTGAGGCGACGCGCGTCGACAAGAACGGCAGCGCCCCGATCGACCCCCTCGTCACCGCACTGCCCGCCCAGCGACGCCGGATCACCTCCGCGACGTCGACCCGCGAGACCATGGGCACGTGACGCTCTCGATCCAGGAACGCAAGCTGGGTGACCCCGTCCTCGATGCCCTCGTCGAAGCGGCCGTCGCCGAGCTCAACCGCCGTTACCGCTCCCCCGGTGAACCCGACGACGAGTACC
>JBPBQU010000005.1:0-13621 GCA_050955085.1 Janthinobacterium lividum
GAGGTCGTCGGCTGCGGTGCCGTGCACGTCCTGTGGGAGGACCTCGCGGAGGTCCGCACCCTCGCGGTCGACCGCAGCGTGCGTGGTCTCGGGGTGGGTGCCCGCATCCTCGAGACCCTCCTGCAGCGCGCCGACGACCTGGGCGTGACGCGGTTGTTCTGCCTGACCTTCGAGACGGACTTCTTCGCCCGGCACGGCTTCGTCGAGATCGAGGGCACCCCCGTCGCCCCGGACGTCTACGCGGAGATGCTGCGTTCGCACGACGAAGGGGTCGCCGAGTTCCTCGATCTGGCCCGGGTGAAGCCCAACACGCTCGGCAATTCGAGGATGCTGCGGCTCTCACCCGTGGCCCCAGCGACGGAAGGCACCCGCGGATGACCGCCGGCCCGATCAGCACCGCAGCCAGCACGACCCTGATCGTGATGGGGGTCTCGGGCAGCGGCAAGACCACCGTGGCGACCCAGGCCGCCGAACGGCTGGGGTGGAAGTACTCCGAGGGAGACGACTTCCACCCGGCCGCGAACGTCGAGAAGATGCGTTCCGGCCATCCCCTCGACGACGAGGACCGCTGGCCCTGGTTGCGCGACATCGCGTCCTGGATCGGGGACCGCGAGAAGCTCTCCGAGAGCGTCGTCATCACCTGCTCCGCGCTCAAGCGGGTCTATCGGGACCTGCTCGCCGACGGGCATCCCTCGGTCGTCTTCTGCGAGCTCGTCGTCCCGGCGGAGGTGCTCGAGGAGCGGATGGCGCAACGCCAGGGGCACTACATGCCCGCCTCCCTGCTGCGCAGCCAGCTCGAGACGCTGCAGGACCTGCAGCCGGGTGAGCGTGGTTTCCGGGTGCGGGTCGAGGGTGGAGAGGACAGGGTGCTGAGCGAGGTGTTGCGCGAGCTCGTGCCGCACCTGGCCTGAGGCGACCTCCGCGGAGGCGCCCCTTCCGTAGGAGACGCCCCGTGCACAGCGCACTAGCCGCCACCGCCTGGACCGGGCACGACACGCGGTTGGTGGTGGCGGCGGTACTCGGCATCGTCGTCGTCGTACTCGTCGTGTCCTGGGCGAAGCTCAACGCATTCATCGCCCTGTTGCTCGGATCGGCGGTGCTCGGCCTGGTGGCCGGGATCCCGGCGGCCGACATCGTCACCTCCTTCTCCATCGGTCTCGGGGATTCCCCGGGCGGGGCGGGGAAGACCTTCGCGGACGTCGGGGTCCTGGTGGCGCTCGGTGCCGTCGTCGGACGCTTCCTCGCCGATTCGGGAGGTGCCAACGAGATCGTCGACCGCATCGTCGGTCGGTTCCCCGGACGTGGGTTGCCGTGGGCGTTGGCGGGCGCCGCCGCACTGATCGGGCTGCCGATGTTCTTCGAGATCGGGTTGGTGCTCCTCGTCCCGATCGTGCTGCTGGTCGCCAGACGGACCGACCGGCCGGTTCTCGCCGTCGGTATCCCTGCGCTCGCCGGGCTCTCGGTGCTGCACGGGCTCGTCCCACCGCACCCCGGACCCCTGGTCGCCATCAGCGCCCTCAACGCCGACCTCGGGCGCACCCTCGCCTTCGGGATCATCGTCGCGATCCCGACCGTGGTGATCGCCGGGCCGTTGCTGGCCCCGCTGGTCTCCCGTTTCGGTCCGCAGGACGCGGCCCATCTGCCCACCACAGGTGGTGAACTCGGTGGCGCCGACCAGGACGCCCCCCGCCCGACGTTCGCGGCGACGGTCACGGTCGTTCTGCTGCCCGTGGTCCTGATGCTCGCCCGCGCGATCGCGGAGATCTGGCTGCCCGAGGACAACGGTGTGCGCGGTGTGCTGGTTGCCGTGGGCGCCCCGCTGGTCGCGCTGCTCATCGGTGCCCTGGCTGCCATCCCACTGCTCGGGATCAAGGTGGGCATGGACCGCCGCCAGATCGGGGCGACCATCGACTCCGCCCTGCCGCCCATCGCCTCGACGCTGCTCATCATCGCGGCGGGAGGCGGGTTCAAGCAGGTGCTCATCGACGCCAAGGTCGGTGACCTCATCGGCGGGCAGGCCGCGGCACTCAGCCTCTCGCCGTTGGTCCTGGGCTGGCTGGTCGCTGTCCTCATCCGCGTCGCGACCGGCTCCGCGACCGTGGCCACGATCACGGCCGCGGGCATCGTGGCGCCACTCTCGGGGGATCTCTCCGCGAATCACCTGGCCCTGTTGGCGCTGGCGGTCGGTTCCGGGTCGTTGTTCTTCTCCCACGTCAACGACGTGGGGTTCTGGCTGGTCAAGCAGTACTTCGGCCTGAGCGTCGGGCAGACGCTCAAGAGCTGGTCGGTGATGGAGACGGTCATCTCGGTGGTCGGGCTCGGTGGCGTGCTGCTGCTCAGTCTCGTCGTGTGACGCGGTGACCTGTGGAGGGTGACCTCGTCGTCAACCGCCGGGTGAGCGTCCCCGCGGCGCAGTTGCACGAGCGGTTCTCCCGGGCGAGCGGCCCCGGCGGGCAGGGGGTGAACACGACCGACTCCCGTGTCGAGCTGTCCTTCGACGTCGCGCGCTCGTCCGCCGTGCCCGAGGACCTGCGGGAGCAGGTGCTGGAACGACTGGCCGGCCGGCTCGTCGACGGGGTACTCACGGTGGTCGCCAGCGAGCACCGCGCGCAGCTGCGCAACCGGGCGGCGGCCGCGCAACGGATGCGCGAACTCCTCGCCGCGGCCTGTGCCCCGCCGCCGCCGAGGCGTCGGGCCACCAAGGCGACCAAGGGGTCACAGCGTCGTCGGCTGGCGGGCAAACGGCAGCGCGGAGAGACCAAACGCCTGCGGCACAGTACCGACGACTGAGGCCCGTTACCCGAGCGGGAGGCTGAACCGGCCGTCGGCGAGGGGTCCCACGAGCCCGTCGGCGAGAAGACCGTCCAGGCAGCGTTCGCGCTGGGCGCGATCCTGTGTCCATGCCCGCGCGAGCTCCGCGGCATCGACGGGGTGCTCGCTCCCGCGCAACACCGCCAGCAGTTTGCCGCGTACCTGCCGGTCGGTGCCCGCCCAGCTCTGACCACGTCGAGGCGGGCCGGTGTCGGCGGGACGACCCGCGAGAACCCATGCGCAACGCTCTTCGAGCGGACACTGCGCACAGCGTGGGGCGCGGGCGGTGCAGACGAGCGCCCCGAGTTCCATCACGCCCACCGCCCACCGCGCGGCGGTCTCGGGATCGGCGGGCAGCAGGTCGACCGCCAACCGGGTCTCGGCCGCGCTCAGGCTGGGGGAGGGTTGCGCGCTGCCCGTCACCGCCCGCGCCTGCACGCGTCGGACGTTGGTGTCGACGACGGCGTGGCGCCGGCGGTAGGCGAACGCGGCCACGGCCGCCGCGGTGTAGGTGCCGACGCCGGGTAGCGCCAACAGGTCGTCGTGGTCGTCGGGAACCGTCCCGTCGTGGAGGTCGCGGATCGCCACCGCGGCCGCGTGCAACCGCAGTGCACGGCGTGGGTAGCCGAGCCGGTTCCACATCCGCACGGCCTCACCGGGCGGGTCCACCGCGAGGTCGGACGGCGTGGGCCAACGCCGCAGCCACGCCTCCCACTGGGGTAGCACCCGGGCGACGGGGGTCTGCTGCAGCATGACCTCACTCACGAGTACACCCCAGGGCGAGCAACCGGACTCCCGCCACGGCAGGTCGCGGCGGTGCGCGTCGTACCACCGCAGGACCCGCCCGTGCAGGTCACCCACCGCATCGTCCACCGGGTCGTTCACCGGGTCGTCCACCTCGTCGAGCATCGTCCCGATCGTCGCACGAACATCCGGGTCACCTTGCGCGACTGTGCGTGATCCGTTGTGCGGCAATGTCACTGTTGCGGCGCGCCTCCACCCGCGGGGCGGGGGTGACGCTTACCTTCAGGCAGGTGAGCAGCATGCTGCACCCGGTCGGACCGGAGCGTCGGGGGACCTACTGGCGTCGGCGCCTGGTGGCCCTCGTCGTCCTGGCGGTACTCGTCGTCGTCGCGACCCTGGGGATCCGCGCCCTCATGTCCAGCGCGGACGCCGATACCCCCGCGACGGCTTCACCCACGCTCGACCCGAGTCAGGTCTCCCCGACTCTTGCCGCGGCCCCGACCGTCACCCCGAGCGTGGCCACGGACCCGGCCACCGACTCAGCGTCGTCATCGGCGTCGAACGTCCCGTGCGAGGCGAGCGAACTGTCGGTGTCGCTGCGCTCCGACGCCAGCACCTACGGCCCCGGCCGCGCACCGAAGTTCTCCGTCACGGTGGAGAACACGTCCGATGTCACCTGCAGCGCGGAGATCGGCAGCAGCGTGCGGACCTTCACCGCGACCGACTCCTCGGGTGCGAAGGTCTGGTCGAGTTCAGACTGCCAGCAGGAGACCGCGAGTCAGGTCTTCGCGCTGGAACCGGGGAAGTCGAAGAGCATGTCCACCACCTGGTCCCGGCAGCGCTCGGCGGCGGGTTGCCCCGACGGCCAGACCGTCGTGGACGACGGCAGCTACACGATCGACGCCACCTGGAACGGTGCCACCACCGCGCCCGCCAGCATCGCCCTGTCCAACTGAGAGTTCGTGCGGCCTTCTCGGACGGCCGATCTCACACGTAGCGTTCCAGGATGCTGGATTCGGCGAGGCGGGAGAGTCCCTCGCGGACGGCGCGAGCTCGCTGTTCCCCCACCCCGTCGACGGTCATCAGATCGTCGATGCTGGCTGCCAGGAGTTTCTGGAGGTCGCCGAACTGATCGACGAGGCGTTCGAGAATCGCACCGGGAAGGCGGGGGACGCGGTTGAGGAGGCGGAAACCCTTCGGGCTCACAGCGGAATCGAGGGAATCGCCGCCGACGGAGAACCCGAGAACCCGAGCGACCTGGGTGAGGTCCACGAGTTCGGTGGAGTGCAGGGCGGCGAGGTTGCTCAGCACCGCCTCGACGGGACCATCGTGGCGACTGGCCTCGAGGTAGTCGCGCACGACGAGTTCCCGGTCGGGGCCCACGCCACCGATGAGTTCGTCCAGCTGCAGGGACAGCAACCGCCCGTCGACCCCGAGTTCCACGACGTAACCGGCGATCTCGTCCGCGATGCGGCTGACCATCTCGATGCGCTGCACCACGGAACACACGTCGCGAAGGGTCACGAGATCTTCGATCTCCAGGGCCGACAGCGTGCCCGTCACCTCGTCGAGACGGGCGCGGTATCGCTCCAGCGTCTGCAGGGCCTGGTTGGCGCGACCGAGGATGGCCTCGGAACCCTCGAGCACGTAGCGGCGGTTGCCGACGTACACCGCGACGATGCGCATCGACTGCGACACCGAGATGACGGGGAACCCCGTCTGCTTCGCGACGCGTTCCGCCGTGCGGTGGCGGGTGCCGGATTCGCTCGTCTCGATGGCCGAGTCGGGCACCAGTTGGACGGCGGCGCGCAGGATCCGGGTCACGTCGCGGTCCAGGACGATCGCGCCGTCCATCTTGGCGAGTTCACGTAGGCGGGTGGCGGAGAACTCCACGTCGAGGGCGAAACCCCCCGTGCTCAGCGCGTCCACGACCCGGTCGAAACCCAGGACGACGAGGGCGCCTGTCCGGCCGCGGAGGATGCGTTCCAGCCCGTCGCGCAGGTCCGTACCGGGAGCGAGGATCGCGAGGGTTGCCCGTAGCAAGTCCTCGGGGGTGCGGTCTGCGGGGGCCACCGGCCCTCCCTCCGAATGGTGCGCTCGAGCCTCTCGTGCCCGAGTCTAGCGGCGGGGCGGGGTGGATCACCCGGTGACGAGCCCGGCGTGGCGTACCGCGTCAGCGAGTGTTTCCGCCTCCAGGACGCTCATCCCTGCCGGTGACTTACCCGGTGGGACGGAACCACGAGGCACGATCGCGGACGTGAACCCCAGGCGAGCGGCTTCGGCAAGGCGGCGCGGTACCCCCGTCACCCGGCGCACCTCACCCGCCAGCCCGACCTCGCCGAACGCGACGAGCCGGCCCTGGATGGGGCGGTCCAGCACAGAACTCGTCACGGCCAGCGCCACGGCGAGGTCGACGGACGGTTCGGTGAGCTTCACCCCGCCGACCGTCGCGACGTAGGTGTCCTTGTTCGCCATCGCGACCCCGATCCGGCGCTGGCACACCGCGAGGACCATGGCGATCCGGCTGGACTCGAGCCCCGAGGTGACCCGTCGCGCGGATCCGGGGGAGGGCTCGGTCGCGACCAGGGCCTGCAGCTCGGCCAGCAACGGGCGGCGGCCCTCGAGCGTCACGGTGATGCACGTCCCGGCCACCGGATCCGCTGTGTCGGAGACGAACAACCCGCTGGGGTCGGCCAGTCCGATGATCCCGTCCTCGGTGAGGTCGAAGCAGCCGACCTCGTCGGTGGGGCCATAACGATTCTTGACGGCTCGCAGCAACCGCAACCGGGAATGTCGTTCACCTTCGAACTGGCACACCACGTCGACGAGGTGTTCAAGCGTTCGCGGGCCTGCGATCGAACCGTCTTTCGTGACGTGGCCCACCAGTAATGTGGCCATCCCGCGGCGTTTCGCGACCGCGATGAGCGCAGCCGCGACCTCGCGCACCTGGGAGACGCCGCCGGCCGCGCCGTCGACGTCCTGGGAGGCGACCGTCTGAACCGAGTCGACGATCAACAGGTCCGGGTTCGCCTGCTCGACGTGCCCCAGCACCGTCGCGAGGTCCGTCTCCGAGGCGAGCAGCAACCGGGGCCGCAACGCGCCGATGCGTTCGGCCCGCAACCTCACCTGGGCGGCGGACTCCTCGGCCGTCACGTAGAGGACCGTGCGTCCGCTGGAGGCGACGTGCGAGGCCGCGTCCAACAGCAGCGTCGACTTACCCACCCCGGGTTCACCCGCCATCAGCACGACCGCCCCGGGCACGAGCCCGCCACCGAGCACCCGGTCGAACTCGTCGACCCCACTAGGCGTCGCGCGCGCCGCCTCGACGTCGACCTCCGCGATCGGGCGGGCCGGTTCGCGCACCTGGGCCGGGATGGTCGTGCGGACGCTGGGGACACCCACCTCCGCCACCGAACCCCACGCCTGACACTCCCCGCAGCGCCCCACCCACTTCGCCGTGCTCCAGCCGCAGTCGGCGCAACGGTAGGACGGGCGCACGGTGCGGGTCGTGCTCTTGGCGGGCATCTCCGCACCGTAGGTGCTGGGTAGGACATGACGCCGTAGGTGCTGGGTAGGACATGACGCCGTAGGTGCTCGGTAGGACATGAGGCCGTAAGGGCGGGAACGACAGAACCCGCCGTCCCGGAACCGGGAGGCGGGTCGTGTCGCAGCGTGAAGGTGGGCTCAGACCCCGTAGAGCGTCTTCATGGTCGTCATGAGGAGGCCCAGGGTGGCGAGCACGAAGCTCGGGACGAAGGCCAGGATGGCGGCCCCGATGCTGCCGGACTTGCGGTACAGCAGATAGGCCGAGAACACCATGATCAACGCCCCGATCAGGGTCGCGACCAGACCGGTGACGATCCTGGCGGTCGACGCGGCCTCGTAGGGATTCGCACCGAGGAGGATCAGCGGCACGACCCCGGCTACGACCAGCCCCACGACCCAGATGCCCAGGGCCACCTTGGTGCCGCGACTGAGGTTCAGAGCACGCATCGGAGCCAGCGCTCGGTGCTGTTCGGTGTGCATCGGCGGGGTGGCGTGCGCGCTCATGTCCTCATCATCCACCGTCGGACACCTTCGGTGCGACCCCAGGTCACGATTCGTGAACCCTTGACCGGCTGCGAGCCCCGGTGGCGAGCCTGGCGAGGGGTGAGGGGAGGACCCCCGCCGAGGGTCAGAACGAGCGGTGCCGCAGCACGACGGCGTAGTCCACGCTGGTGCCGGGGTGCTCCGCGAGGATGCGATCGGCCCATTCAGGTGCGAACTCGATGCGGACGACGGCTTCGAGGTCGGCACGGGTGTCGAACTCCCACGCGACGTCGAGGCGCTCGACCTGCCATCCGCGCCGGGCGAAGAACCGGTCGACGGCGAGCGCGTCGTAGCTCGGCAGCGACTGCGAGAACCACCGTCCGAACGTCGAGCGGGTCGCATCGTTGTCGATGACGAACGCCGTCCCCCCGCGGCGCACGACGCGATCGAGCTCGGTGAGACCGGGGTCGCATCCGGGGCCGAAGAAGTACGCCCACCGCGCGTGCACCACGTCGACCGAGGCGTCCGACAGCGGGACCGCAGCTGCCGATCCGGACAGGACGCGGACCCCGTCGAGGCCTCGGATCCGTTGCAGGGCGCGACGTAGCAGGGGCGGGTGCGGTTCCACCCCGGTCACCGTGCGCGCCGTCACCGCGAACCTCGGAAGGTGGAACCCTGTGCCGCAGCCGACGTCGAGCACGTCGAGACCTGCCCAGTCGTGGATCGCCCGCATGGCCGTCTCGATCACCCCACCCCGGTCCACGGCCAGGTTCTCGAGCTCGTAGACGTCAGGGGAGTTCCACACGTTGGGGCTCGGGATGACGTCTCTCACGGGCGCCCGGACCGGCACGTTGTCACGTCGGACCCGTTGAACGCGCACGACGTGACAACGTGCCGAACCCCAACCCGAACCCGAACCCCAACCCGAACCCGAACCGCGGGGGCGGTCGACGTCACGAACGCGCGCGGCTGCCGTCCGCGGGGTGGACGGTCAGGGGCAGCAGGCGGCGGTGGGCGGAGCCGTTGCGGGACCTCGCGACGAGCGCCTCGCAGTGTCTCGCGAGCTCCTCGAAGGGCGCGTCACCGATCATCTCCCGCAGCTCGTTCTCCATGCTGCGGAACACCGGTCGGGTCCCGATGTGCGCGGCGGGGTTGCCGGTGCAGTACCAGTCGAGATCGTGACCGCCCTCACCCCAGCCGCGGCGGTCGTACTCGGCGATGCTGACCTCGAGGTACGTGGTCCCGTCGCCGCGGGTGACGGTGCGGTAGGAACGCTTGAGTGGCAGTTGCCAGCAGACGTCGGGTTTGTAGCTCAGCGGGTCGACGCCGTCGTGCAGCGCCTGCAGGTGCAGTGCGCAACCCGCTCCGGCCGCGAAACCGGGCCGGTTGGCGAGGATGCAGCCGCCCTCGTGCACGCGCGTCTTGCGGGCGCCGTCCTCGACCTCGGTCCAGCCGCCGTTCCTCTGCTGGCCTTCCTCGAAGAACTGCCACGTCTGCGGGGTCAACGTCTTGACGATCTTGGCGACGCGCTTCTCGTCGCCGGGTTCGGTGAAATGTGCCCCGAGTGCACAGCAGCCGACACCGGGTGAGTCGGCGAAGATGCCGGGGCAGCCGTTGCCGAAGATGCACGTGTAGTCGGACGTGAGCCACGTCAGGTCGACGCGGTAGACCGTGTCCGCGTCGGCGCGGGGGTCCTCGGCCACGTCGCCGGGGTCGGGGAACTCGATCCACAGCCGCGCGCTGTCCAACGGGGTCTCGTCGACGCTGTGCTGGCTCACGGCAGCAGGGTAGGCGTGGCGCGCGTTGGCGACGTCGCGTGGTCGTCCACGACTGCACGGCCCGGAGCGGTGGCACGGTCCGGGGTGGCGGTCCAGTACGGTCGCGGGATGCGTTTGGGCGTGCTCGACGTGGGCTCCAACACGGTCCACCTCCTTGTGGTCGACGCCCACCCGGGGGCCCAGCCCCTGGCGGCGAACTCCACCCGACGGTTGCTCCGCCTCGCCGAGCACCTGACTCCCGAGGGCGCGATCGATGTGTCCGGGGTGGCGGCCCTGACCGATGCGGTGGGCGCGGCCGCCCGCGCGGCCGAGGACGCCGGTGTCGAGGAGCTGCTCGCGTTCGCCACGTCGGCCGTCCGGGAGGCGGCCAACGGTGAGGAGGTGCTGGACACCGTCGAGCAGGCCAGCGGTGTCCGCCTGCAGGTCCTGCCCGGCACCGCCGAGGCCGACCTGACGTTCCTCGCCGTCCGCCGCTGGTTCGGCTGGTCGGCGGGACGCCTGCTCGTCCTCGACATCGGCGGTGGTTCCCTGGAGATCGCCTCGGGTCTCGACGAGGCGCCCGACGTGTCCTTCTCCCTCCCGCTCGGGGCGGGTCGCCTGACCCGGGACCGGTTGCCGGGCGACCCGCCGTCGGCGCAGGACGTGCGCGACGTGCGCCGCTACGTCCGTCAGCAGATCGCCTCCCGCGTGCGGGACGTGACGCGCGCCGGGGAGCCGGACCGCGTCGTCGTGACGAGCAAGACCTTCCGCAGCCTGGGCCGGTTGTGCGGGGCCGCGGCCAGTGTGGAGGGGCCGCGCGCGCCGCGCGCCCTGCGTCTCGCCGACCTCGCGCCGTGGATCCCGCGGTTGGCGGAGTCGGACCTGCAGCAGCGCGCCGAGCTGCCCGGGGTGAGCGCCGAACGGGCCCCCCAACTCCTCGCCGGGGCCCTCGTCGCCGAGGCGGCCTTCGAGCTGCTCGGTGTCGAGGAGGCGTTGGTGTGCCCCTGGGCGCTGCGGGAGGGCATCATCCTGCGCCGCCTGGACGCGATCACCGCCGCCGAGCGCGCCGGGGTGGCAGCCAGTGCACCCGGATCGAACTAGCGTGGGGGCCATGGCGCCGGGTCGGAACTTCGGACAGCCCCGGGGCATCCGCGTCGGGTTGTCCACGTCCTGCTCGTACCCGGAGTCGACGACGGCGGCCTTCGAGATCGCGGCCCGGCTGGGTTACGACGGTGTGGAGGTCATGGTCTGGACCGACCCCGTCAGCCAGGACGCGGCCGCACTGCTGCGCCTCGTGGAGCACTTCGGAGTTCCCGTGGTCTCCATCCACGCCCCGACATTGCTTCTGACGCAACGGATCTGGGGTCGTGGTGACCCGTGGGGCAAGGTCGAGAAGTCGTGCGAGCTGGCCGCCGCGCTAGGTGCACGGACGGTCGTGGTGCACCCACCGTTTCGCTGGCAGCGCGATTACGCGTCGGGTTTCCTCGAAGGGATCCAGGCGCTGGAGGCGAGGACGGGGATCACCCTCGCGGTCGAGAACATGTTCCCCTGGCGGGCCCGTGGCCGGGAGGTCGTCGCGTACGCGCCGGGTTGGGACCCCACCGACGTCGGCTACCGCAACCTCACGCTCGACTACTCGCACGCGGCGACATCGGGTGGCGATTCCCTCGAACTCAGCCGGGCGTTCGGCGAGCGCCTCGCGCACGTCCACCTCTGCGACGGTTCCGGATCCGGCAAGGACGAGCACCTCGTTCCCGGGGACGGTGCGCAGCCCGTCGCGGCGTCGCTGGAGCACCTCGCCGTGAACGGTTTCCTGGGGGTCGTGGTGGTCGAGGTCAACACCCGCAAGGCGCGTGACCGGGTGGCCCGCGAACGCGACCTGGCCCGCACGCTCACCTTCGCGCGCCACCATCTGACCCTCCCGGCGGCCACCTCCGCCAGTACGCTCGGAACGCGGTTCACCTCATGAGCACCCTCGCCCTCGTCGGGGCCGGGGTCATGGGCCAGACCTTGCTGGGCGGTGTGTTGCGCGCCGGCCGTGACCCTGATTCCGTCCTCGTGCTCGACCGCCGGGCGGGCCGGGCCGCCGAGCTGCACGAACGCTTCGGGGTGGCCGTGGTCGATGCAGGTGAGGCGGGGTTCTCGGCCGTGACGGTCGCCGACACCGTCGTCCTCGCGGTCAAACCGCAGGATCTGCTCACGCTGCTGGACTCCCTCACACCTCACCTGGGTGAGGGCGCGCTGCTCGTCTCCCTCGTGGCCGGGATCACCACGCAGGCCATCGAGGCGCGGTTGCGCCCCGGTACGGCCGTCGTGCGGGTGATGCCGAACACCCCGTCCCTGGTGGATGAGGGGATGGCGGCGCTCGCGGCGGGGAGTGCCTGCAGCGCGATCGACATGGCTGAGGCGGAGGGCCTGCTGCGGTCCTGCGGACGCACCGTCGTGCTGCCGGAGAAACACCTCGACGCCGTGACCGCGCTCTCCGGTTCCGGGCCTGCGTACCTGTTCTACGTCGTCGAGGCCATGGTCGAGGCGGGCGTCCTGCTCGGGTTGCCGCGGGCGACGGCGACCGAGCTCGTCGTTCAGACCGTGGTCGGGGCCGGCGCCATGCTGCGCGAGACGGGCCAGCACCCGAGCGTGCTGCGCGAGCAGGTCACCTCGCCTGCCGGGACGACGGCTGCGGCGCTGCGTCAGCTGGACGCGTCGGGGGTGCGTGCGGGGCTGGTCTCGGCCGTCGAGGCGGCCTGGGCCCGCTCACGCGAGCTGTCGGGTGACTGAGACGGGTGCAGGTCGGCTTGGGTAGGTTGCGCGGATGTCCTCCCCGGGTTCGACCCTGCACACGGCAGTCGACCCGGCCGGGGCTGCAGTGACCTCGCCCGACCGCGTCCAGGTGGTGTGGGACCCCGTCTTCAACCGCTACGACTTCGGCCGGTGGCATCCGATGGCCCCCGTTCGTCTCGAGCTCACGGCGCGGTTGTGCTCGGAGCTGGGACTCTTCGACCTCGACGGTGTGCGGGTCGTCTCGGCCCAGCCCGCGAGTGACGAGCTGCTGCTGACGGTGCACGACGAGGACTACGTGCGTGCGGTGCAGGCCGCCTCCGCCGATCCCCGGCAGGCCCAGTCGATGTTCGGGCTGGGCACCGAGGACGACCCGGCGTTCTCGGGGATGCACGAGGCCGCGGCGCGCATCGTCGGCGGTTCGGTCGCCGTCGGACGCGCGGTGCTGGCCGGGGAGACGCTGCACGGGGTCAACTTCTGTGGAGGCATGCACCACGCCAAGCCGGGGTGCGCGAGCGGGTTCTGCGTCTACAACGACGCCGCGGTCGCGATCCACGCGATGCTCGCGGACGGGGCGCAGCGGGTGGCCTACATCGATCTCGACTGCCACCACGGGGACGGCACCGAGGCAGTCTTCTGGAACGACCCGCGGGTGTTGACGCTGTCGGTGCACGAGTCGGGGACGACGCTGTTCCCCGGTACCGGTTTCGCCGACGAGGTGGGGGGTCCTGGGGCGTTGGGTGGCGCGGTGAATCTGGCGCTGCCCGCGGGGACGGGGGATGCGGGGTGGTTGCGGGCCGTGCACTCGGTCGTACCACAGTTGGTGACCGCCTTCGCCCCGGACGTCCTGGTGACCCAGCACGGTTGCGACACCCATTCCCTGGATCCGTTGGGGCACCTCTCGGTCTCCGTCGACGCGCAACGGGTGGCGTCGGCGTCGATGCACGCTCTGGCCCATGAGACGTCCGGAGGGCGCTGGCTGGCTCTGGGTGGGGGTGGTTACGCCGTCGTCGACGTCGTCCCGCGGACGTGGGCGAACCTTGTCGCCGAAGCCGCCCAGCGACCGCTGGACCCGACGACCCCGCTGCCCGCGCCGTGGCGCAGCTTCGTCACGGAGAAGCTCCACCGTGAGTCCCCGCGCACCATGACGGACGGTGAGCCTGCGACCTTCACGGAGTGGGGGGCGGGATACGACCCGGACGACGCGGTGGATCGAGCGATCCTGGCCACCCGGCGAGCGGTGTTCCCCCTGCACGGGCTGGACGCGGACTTCGACTGACGAGTGCGCCGCAGCGACGTGGCGGCGTGTCGGTCCTCCTGCTGGAAGGTGACTCTCGGTGACACCGAAGACACGAACATTGCCCACGCCCGTCGGTTGTGCCCCTACAGTGGGAAAGAACGCGCTTCCTCGGGCCGTCCGATGCGGAACGGGCCGCTGGCGCGCGACTGAAGGGTGCTGTGGGGATGCCTGAGGACCGCTCACTCTCCGACGTACGGTTCGT
>JBPBQU010000006.1:0-12783 GCA_050955085.1 Janthinobacterium lividum
CGGCTGCGGCATAAGCGATGTCCATACCGTCGAGGTACTCGCGCACCTCCTAGCGCGTCGGGTGCGCCGACGCGTCGAAACCCACCGGGAACGGCACGTGCTTGCCCCGCCCGCTGGCGTGCAACACCTGGACACCCGCCCCGAGAAGGTCCTGCGCGCAGGCGCCGAAGACGTCGTTGAGCCGTTGGGCGCCCAACGACCCCCCGGTCACGAGCAGGGTCGGGGTGTCGGGGTCGAGGCCGAGATCGATGCGCGCGGCGCGCTGCAGTTCGACCCGATCGAGGACGCGGGCGAGGGCGGTGATCTCGGATCGCAGCGGCATACCCGTGTGCACGGCCCGCGGCAGCGGGGTGCCCGGAAAGGTCACCGCGACGTGGCGCGCCCAGCGGGCTCCGAGCCGGTTGGCGATACCCGGCAAGGAGTTCTGCTCGTGGACGACGACGGGAATCCCCGCACGCCGGGCCGCGAGGTAGGCCGGGGTCGCGACGTAGCCACCGAAACCCACGACGACGTCGGCCTGCACGGTCTCGATCGCCCGCCGGGCCGCAGCGACCGCCGCCGCGAGACGCCCGGGTAGACGCAACACCTCCGGGGAAGGCCTGCGCGGTAGCGGGACACGCGGCACCTCGGCGAGCGCATACCCACGCTCGGGGACGAGGCGGGCCTCCAACCCCTCCAACGTGCCCAGCACGAGCACCTCCACCGAGGGGTCACGTCGGCGTAGGCAGTCGGCGGTGGCGAGGAGGGGGGCCACGTGTCCGGCCGTACCACCGCCGGCGAGCAGGACGTTCACGCCGTCCCCTTCCGTCCGCGCGCGCCCGGGCGGCGCGGGCGCCTGGCCGGCAGCACCGCGAGCGATCGTGCGACCACCGACTCGCGGGCTCGCAACGCCTCCGGCGCACCGGGTTCGGCCCGGGCGAAGGACAACAGGATGCCCACGGCGAGCAGGGTCATGACGAGCGCGGAACCCCCGTTGGAGATGAACGGCAGCGGAACCCCGATGACGGGGAGAACATTGAGGACGACGCCGATGTTGATGCAGGCCTGGCCGAGGATCCAGGCGGCGAAACCCGCGACCGCGAGTTTGGTGAAGAACCGCTCGGAGCGCCGCACGAGGCGCAGCGCGGCGAGCGCGAGCACCGCGAACAACACCAGGATCACGAGGGTGCCCGGCAGACCGAGCTCCTCACCGATGATCGCGAAGATGAAGTCGTTGTGAGCCTCCGGCAACCACGACCACTTCTCCCGGCTCGCACCGAGCCCGAGCCCCCACCAACCTCCGGAGGCCAGGGCGTACTTGCCCTGTACGGGTTGCCAGGCCGCACCCTGGATGTCGGCGGAGCCGAAGAGCCACAGTTTGACCCGGTTCGTCCGGTTGTGGCTCGTCACCACGAGCAGGATCGCGACCGCTGCCGTGAACCCACCGGTCAGGGCGAAGAACTTCACGGGCACCCCGGAGGACCACACCATGGCGGCGACCATGAACATCATCACCAGCGCCGTCCCGAGGTCGCGGGAGAGCAGCACGAGACCGACGGTCAGCGAGACCGAGGGCAGCAGCGCACCGATGAGCTGCAGCGGTTCGCCGAGGCGGTCACGGCGTCGTGCCAACGCCAGTGAGCAGGCGAGCACCAGCGCCACCTTCGCGGCCTCGGAGGGCTGGGCCGTGAAACCCCCCACCCGGATCCAGTTCCGGTTTCCCCCGACCGCATAACCGATGTTCGGGACGAAGACGAGGAGTTGGAGGAAGGCGGCGCCGACCAGCGCCGGGATCGCGAGCCGGGGCCACACCCGCGCCGGGAGGCGACTGACGACGACCAGCACGACAGCACCGAGAACAGCGAAGAGTGCCTGCTTCTTGAACACCGTGAACTGGGAACCGCTGGCCTGCAACGACTCCACACTGGAGCTGGACAACACCATCACGAGGCCCACGACGACCAGCAACGACGTCGTCGCCAGGAGGACGTGGTGGGTCGTCAACGGCGAGTCGAGCAGCCGGGTACGTTCCGCGACCCAGTTGCCGACCGCCTCCATCCACCCGGGACGGCGCCAGCCACCCCGGCGCCGGGTGTCGGCCGTGGGGGGTCGAGCAGTGCTCGGGGTGGGTCGGGTGGAGAGCACCACGGTCAGCGACCCCGTCGCGCGTCGTAACGGTGCACCGCGGCGGCGAACGCCTCCCCGCGGTGCTCGTAGGAGGTGAACTGGTCCATCGAGGCGCACGCAGGCGCCAGCAGCACGGTGTCACCCGCACGCGCGAGACCCGCAGCCCGTTCGACGACGGCGTCCATGAGTGCCTCGGCTCGAGCGCTCGCCCCGGTGGTTCCCATCTGGCCAGTCTCGGGCAGGTCCACCTCGAGCACCGGCACATCGGGGGCGTGTCGGGTGAGCGCCTCGTGGACGACGTCGCGGTCGGCGCCGATCAGCACCACCGCGCGCAACCGTGTCGCGTGCGCCGCGACGAGGTCCTCGAAGCGCGCACCCTTGGCCAGCCCACCGGCGATCCAGACGACGTCCTCGAACGCCGACAACGACGCCGCCGCGGCGTGCGCATTGGTGGCCTTGGAGTCGTCCACGAACGTCACGTCCGCTACCGTCGCGACCGGTTGGACCCGGTGCGGGGCAGGCGTGAACGCGCGCACGCCGTTGCGCACGGCCACCGGTGCGACCCCCACCGCCCGGGCCAGGGCCGCGGCGGCGAGCACGTTGTCGACCAGGTGCGGCGCGACGCGCAACCCCACGGGAGACCCCTCGGGCCGGAGATCCGCCAGCGAGCAGAGCTCGGCGGCGTTGTCCTGGCGCGACGCCACGAACGCGCGGTCGCACAGCACGTCCTCGACCACCCCGAGCATGCCGATGCGCGGGACCTGCCGGGTGACCCCGATGGCCCGGGCCCCCTCGATGACGTCAGCCGCACGCACCAGATCGGCCGTGCGCTCGTCGGCCACGGTGTAGACGCAGGCGAGCTCGGTGTTCTCGTAGACCCGCCCCTTGGCCAGCGCGTAGGCCTCCAGGGAACCGTGCCAGTCGAGGTGGTCCGGGGCGACGTTGAGGACGGTCGAGGCGAGCGGGCGCAATGAGTTCGCGATGTCCGTCGACAGCCAGTGCAGCTGATAGCTGGAGAGCTCGACCACGAGGACCTCGTAGGCGTGCGGGTGGCGTAGCGCCTCGACGAGCGGGGTGCCGACATTGCCGGCGGCGATCGCCCGCAAACCCGCCGCCCGCAGCATCGACGCCGTCAGCTCGACCGTCGTGGTCTTGCCGTTGGTACCGGTGACGAGCAACCACGGAGCGAGCACCGCACCCGATCGCGCGTCCGGGCGCATCCGCCAGGCCACCTCCACGTCTCCCCACACCGGAACCCCGGCGAGCGCCGCGCTCACGAGCAGCGGGGCGTCAGGGTGCCAGCCGGGTGAGGTGACGACGAGGTCGTAGGCCTCCCACGGCTGCGGCGGGGTCGTGACGTGTTCCGCCCCGAGCAGGACCCGGGCGCCGAGGACCTCCAGCAACTGCCCCTTGTCCCGCGCCGCGTCACCCGTCGCCGCGTCGAGCACGGTGACCTCGGCCCCCACCTCCAGCAGCGCGTCGGCCACCGCGAACCCGGAGATGCCGATCCCGGTCACGAGGGTCCGCAACCCCGACCAGTTCGAGGAGAGGTCGCGTAATTCGCGCACCCGTTCACTGTCCGTGGCCCGGGGGTTCGGGTTCCCCAGCCACGAGTCGAGGACCTCGTTGCCTCTGCTCCCGGGGACGTCGCTCACGCGCCCACCACCCACTGCGCGTAGAACAGTCCGAGCCCCAGGGAGACGAACAACCCCGCGATGATCCAGAACCGGATGACGATCGTCACCTCACCCCAACCCGCCAGCTCGAAGTGGTGCTGCAACGGCGCCATCCGGAAGATCCGTTTCCCGGTGAGCTTGAACGAGCCGACCTGCAGGATCACCGACAGCGTGATGAGGACGAACAGACCGCCGAGGACGACGAGCAGGATCTGGGTGCGGGAGAGGATGGCCAGCCCGGCGAGTGCGCCACCCAGCGCGAGCGAACCGGTGTCGCCCATGAAGATCTTCGCGGGGCTCGCGTTCCACCACAGGAACCCGAAGCAGGCACCCATCACGGCGGCCGCGACGACCGCGAGATCGCGCGGGTCGCGCACCTCGTAGCAGCGCGACTCCAGTTCGGTGAGCGTGTAGCAGCTCTGGTTGGACTGGAAGGTACAGATGAGCACGTAGGCCGCGAGCACCATCGTCGTCGCCCCGGTCGCGAGCCCGTCGAGTCCGTCGGTGAGGTTCACCCCGTTGCTGACCGCGGAGGTGATGACGAGCGCCCAGAGCACGAACAGGATCAACCCCCCGACGGTGCCGAGGAAGGCCAGGTCGACCCGGGTGTCGCGCAGGAAGGAGACGTGCGTCGACGCCGGGGTGGCTCCGTCGGACGAGGGGAACTGCAGCGCGAGCACCGCGAAGACGATGCCCACGACCCCCTGTCCGATGAGTTTCGCCCGTGGGCGCAACCCGAGACTGCGCTGCTTGCGGATCTTCAGGAAGTCGTCGAGGAAACCCACGACCCCCAGACCCGTCATGAGCAGCAGCACGAGCAGACCCGACACCGTCGGTCCCGCCCCGGTGAGCAGGTGCGCTGCACCGTAAGCGAAAAGCGCAGCCAGGATGATGACGGCCCCGCCCATGGTCGGGGTTCCGCGTTTGGTGTGGTGACTGGTCGGGCCGTCGTCACGGACGAACTGGCCGTACCCGCGGCGCACCAGCCAACGAATGTAGAGCGGGGTCCCGAGCAGGGACACGAGGAGCGAGAACGCTCCCGCGATGAGGACGGCTCTCACGCGATCAATGCCTCCGCCAACCGGGCCAGTCCGGCTCCCTTGGACGACTTCACCAACACCACGTCACCCGGTTGCAACCTCTCGGCCAGGAACTCGGTGCCGGCGTCGACGTCGTCGACGAACGCGGCCTCCTCACCCCAGGAACCCTCCATGACCGCGCCCGTGTAGACCGGACGCGCACCCTTTCCCACGACGAGCAGCTGCGAGACGTCGAGGCGCACGGCGAGACGCCCCAGCGCGTCGTGTTCGTCACGCGACCCCTCGCCGAGCTCGAGCATCTCCCCCAGCACCGCCCAGGTACGCCGACCCCCGGCCATCCCGACCAGGGCCTTGAGTGCGGCGCGCATCGACTCGGGGTTGGCGTTGTAGGCGTCGTGCACGACCGTGACCCCGTCGGCCCGGTCGACGACCTGCATGCGACCCGGACTGGCGCTGCGCGCGCTCGACAACCGCGCGGCCACCTCCGCGATCGGAAGGCCCAACCCGATCCCGACGGCGGCCGCCGCGAGAGCGTTGGTGACCTGGTGCTCGCCGTGCACGAGGAGCCCGACGTGAGCCGACCCCCCTGCGTGGCGCAGCGTGAACCGCGCACGGGCCCGGTCGTCGGTGCTCACGTCGTCGGCCCGGACGTCGGCGTGCCCGGCACGCCCGAAGGTCAGGACCGGGGCGTCGCTGCGGCGAGCCATGGCGGCGACCCGGTCGTCGTCGGCGTTGAGGACGGCGAGCCCGTCGGCGGCAAGCGACTCGACGAGTTCGCCCTTGGCGGCGGCGGTGGCGTCCAGCGAACCGAACTCGCCCGCATGCGCGGTCCCCACGGTGAGGACGACGCCGACGCGGGGTCGGGCGATCGCACACAACGCGGCGATGTGGCCGCGGCCGCGGGCGCCCATCTCGACGACGAGCGCCGCGGTGTCCACCCCGGCGCGCAGCACGGTCAACGGCGCGCCGATCTCGTTGTTGAAACTTCCCTGCGGGGCCACCACCTCACCCAGGGGGGTGAGGACGTGGGCGAGCAGATCCTTGGTCGTGGTCTTGCCCTGGGAACCGGTCACGCCGATCACCTGGACCCCGGACCCGTCGGCGCGCAGGCGTTCCAGCACCCCGGCGGCGAACCGTCCCAACGCACCCACGGCGTCCTCGACCCGCACCACGGCCGTCCCGGCGGGGACGTCGACGTCGCGCTGGGCGAGCACGAGCACGGCACCCGCGGCGACGGCGGCAGCGGCGTGCTCACCACCGTCGACCCGTTCCCCGGGCAACGCGACGAAGAGCGAACCCGGTGCAGCGAGCCGGGAGTCGACGACGACCGACCCCGCCACCATGGTGCTCGCAACTCCGGCGACGAGGCGTCCACCGCTCAGCTGCGCCACCTCCGCCGCGCTCAGCGCGATCACGGCAAACCTCCTGCTGTTGTGTTCCCTGGTGTGCTGGTCTCTGGTGTGCTGGTCACTGATGAACTGATCCCAGATGTCGGAGTCAGGACCTCCCGTTGCCGGGGCGCCCACCGACGCAGTTCCTCGACCGCCACGACCCGATCGTCGAAGGGCGTCGTGACACCCGCGACCTCCTGGCCGACCTCGTGGCCCTTACCGGCCACCAGGACCGTGTCCTGCGGCCCGGTACAGCGGCCCAGGGCCGCCGCGATCGCACTGCGACGGTCCGCGATCTCGAGGATCTCGGCGCTGCCCCCCCGGGTGCCTTCGAGGACGGCCGCACGCACGGTCGCGGCGTTCTCCGAACGCGGGTTGTCGTCGGTGACGACGGCCACGTCGGCTGCCCGAGACACGACCGCGCCCATGACGGATCGCTTGGCCCGGTCCCGATCCCCGCCCGCGCCGAAGACGGCGACGAGGCGACCCGGGGTCGAACCCCGCAGGGTGCTGAGCACCCGTTCCAGGGCGTCGGGAGTGTGTGCGTAGTCGACGACCACCAGCGGGGTGCCTCCGGGGCCGTCCCCGCCCGGGAGGGTGACGGGTTGCATCCGGCCCGGAACACCCCAGGTCTGGGCCAGACCCCGGACGACGACATCGGTGGGCAGTCCGGCGGCGAACCCGGCGACCGCGGCCAGGGCGGCGTTGCTCACGTTGAAGGCACCGGGCAGTGGGCAGTGCAGCACGACATCGACCGCTGGTCCCACCAGCCGGAAGTCACTGCCCGCCCGGCCGGTCCGCACGTCGGTCACCGTCCAGTCGGACGTCTCGTGGGGGCCCGTCCCGACGGTGCCGTCGGTGCGCACGGTGGTCACGGGGATCGTGGCGCAGGCGGCCAGCCGTCGACCCCATTCCCCGTCGACGGCGACGACACCGTGACGTGCGTGCGCGGGCGTGAACAACTGAGCCTTGGCGGCGAAGTACTCCTCCATCGAGGAGTGGAAGTCGAGGTGGTCCTGGCTCAGGTTGGTGAACACGGCCACGTCGACGACGAGACCGTCGACGCGGTGCAGCGCGAGCGCATGACTGGAGACCTCGAGGGCACACCCTCGGACCTCCGCCCGCACCATCCGGGCGAGCAGGGCGTGCAGGTCGGGGGCCTCAGGCGTGGTGCGAACACTGGAGACGTGTTCACCTGCGATACGGGTCTCGACCGTCCCGAGCAGGCCCGTTCGCCACCCCGCTGCGCTCAGCAGCGACTCGACGAGGTAGGCCGTCGTCGTCTTGCCGTTGGTGCCGGTGATCCCCACGGTGAGCAGTTGTCGCCCCGGGTATCCGTGCACCCGCGCCGCGACGTCTCCGAGGACGGCGCGCGGGTCGGAGACCACGATCACGGGCACCCCGGCAGCGGCCGCCGCCAGCGCACCCGCGGGGTCGGTGAGCACCGCGACGGCACCCGCGGCGGCGGCCTGGGCGCTGAAGTGGGCTCCATGGACGTTGGCCCCAGGCAGCGCGGCGTAGAGGTCACCGGGAAGGACACGGCGGGAATCGAGGCTGACCCCCCTCACCGGCACCCCCCACACCGGCTTCTCCGGGGACGGGACGTGATCTCCGCGGTCACCAGGTGCGGTGACCCCGAGCATCACCTCGAGGTCGGCGAGGCTCGGACGCCGGACGACGGTGCCGTCTCCCAGGCTGTCGCTCATCGCCACGAGGGGAGGCTACCCGTCCGCACCGGTGACGCGTTCCATCTCGCACGAGTGCGCTGTACGACCTCCGAGGCGTTGCGGGAGATCACGATCACTGCCCCGCGGCGTCGCCGCCGGCGCCCTGGGCCACGTCTGCCTCGGCCGCCTCGTCGGAACCCCACGTCACCGCCAGGTTCGCCGGCGCGGTGGTGGACGGTTGCACCCCGCGCTGCTGCAGCGCATAGCTCATGACGTCCTTGAAGACGGGCCCGGCTGCGGACCCGCCGTAGTACTCCTTCTTGGGGTTCTGCAGGATCACGGCGACGACGAGCTGGGGGTCGTCGGCAGGCGCCAACCCGATGAACGAGGCCGTGTACCCGGAATACCCCTTCAGGGTGGCGTCGTAGCGGTTGGCGGTCCCGGTCTTGCCCGCGACGAGGTAACCAGGGATCTCGGCCGCCGAACCGGTCCCGCTCTCGCTGACGACGGCCTGCATCATGTCGCGCAACGTGGTGGCAGTGCCCTTGCTCACCACCTGACTACTCGCCCCGGCCGCGCTCGCGGTGTAACTTCCGTCGGGGGCGGAGGTCCCGGCGACGAGGGTCGGTTCGACCCGCACCCCGTCGTTGGCGATCGTCGCGAAGACGGACGCGGCCTGCACCGCGTTGACGGACAGGCCCTGCCCGAAGAGCACCGTGTAGCGCTGGGTCTTGCCGGTGTAGTCCTTCGGGGCGTAGACGAGGCCGGCGGTCTCACCGGGGAAATGGATGCTCGTCTTCTCACCCCACCCGAAGGCGCGCTGGTAGTCGTACAGCGCCTGCGGATCGAGTTTCTCGCCCGCCATGATCGTCCCGATGTTGCTGGACTGGGCGAGGATGCCTGCCAGGGTGAGCTTCTCCTCGCCGTGGGCGTGGGAGTCGTGGAACACCTTGTCGGACCTCAGCAGTTCACCCGGCACGGTGAACCGGGTGGCCGGGGTGGCCAACCCTTGTTCGAGGACGGCGGCCATCGTGAGGACCTTCGCCGTCGACCCCGGTTCGAAGACGTCGGTCAACGCGGTGTTGCGCAGGTCCACGTCGTCGACGTTGGTCAGATTCGCGGGATCGATGCTGGGCGCGCTGGCCAGGGCGAGCAGATGCTGCTGCTTGTCCATGATGACGACGGTGCCCGAATCGGCGTCGGTCCCGGCCACCCGCGCGGCGATCGCCGACTGCGCCTTCCACTGCAGGTCGGAGTCAATCGTGAGGCGCAACGAGGTGCCGTCGGCAGCGGGGGTGGTCTGACTGTCCCCCAACGGGATCTGTTGTCCGGCAAGGCTGCGCTCGAAACTGGTCCGCCCGTCGGTGCCCTGGAGAAGACTGTTGTCCGCGAGTTCGAGACCGGACAACGGCCGGTCGACGGTCTGACCCTTGACCTCCGCACTGGTACCGAGCACACCGACCAGCGTCGAGGCCGCACTCCCCGCCGGGTAGATGCGCTGCGTCGTCCGGGTCGCGGTGATGCCGCTCACCCCCAGGTCGCTGACCTGCTGCCACACCTGTGGGGTGATCCCGAGCGCCACCAGGGCGTAGCGGTCCTTGGGCCGCTTCGCGGTCAACTTGGTGGTCAGGGTGGCCACGTCGATGCCCAGCAGCGGCGCGAGTCGCTCCGCGGCGCCCGCCGGCCCCTGCCCGAGTTCCGCCCGGTACCTGGTGCCGTCCTGTCTGGTGTTGAAGACGGCGATGATCGACGGGTCGGCCACGACATCACGACGTTCCACCGACGTCGCGAGGACGACGCCTTCTGCGTCGACGATGTCACCGCGGTGCGCGTAGAGGGTCTGGACGGACATGCGCTGCGCGAGCGCCAGCGAGGCGAGTTCCGAGGCGTCCGCACCCTGCAGCTGCACGAGACGGCCACCGAGCAGACCCAGCGCGACGAGCACCGTGATGACGAAGGCACGCAACCGCCGGTTGGTGCGCGCACCCCCCTCCGAGGAGGGACGGACCCGGGATGACGGGCGGGACACGGATGGGCCTGAAGGGGTGAGGACGGCTCGGCGGGCGCTCAACGCGATGCGCCGGCCTGAACCTCGACCTGGGGCTGAGGGTTCGTGGTGGTGGGTGTCTCCGGTGCGTCCGCGGGTAGCAGATCGCCGGTGGCGCTCAGGTGAGTCGGGTCGACCGCGGCCACCATGCCGAGCTGCTGGGCGCGGGTCGCGAGATTCTCGGGCGAGGAATGCTGCGCCAACGCCTCGTCGGTGGCCTGTTGATGGTCAGCGAGGCGCTGGGACGTCGATTTCAGGTCGGTGATCTCGTAGGCGTCACCCGCGATGGCGATGTTGGTCATCAACAGAGCGAACAACCCCAGGGTCAAGAGCAGGACGCATGCCACGGGTAGCGGCAGCCGCAACCGGCGGACGACGGGCGGCGTGACGACCTGCAGTTCAGGACGTGCAGCCGCCTCGGGGCGCGCCTTGAGAGTGCGGACCGGAGCATTCCGGGCCGCGATCAGGGGCTGGCTCATCACGGCGTCCTTCCGTCGGTCGAGCTGTTCTCGCCCGGTTCGACGATCTGCGGGGTGTTCGGCTGCCAAGTATTCGGCTGTGGGGTATTCGACTGTGGGGTATTCGACTGTGGGGTGACCGTCGGCGAGTCCAAGGTTCCGGATCTGCGGCCCCGGTGAGGCTGCGCCGGGCGGTTCCCGATACCTCGATCCTCGTGGGGCAGTCGACGCACGGCACGCAGGCGCGCCGACGCCGCGCGCGGATTCTCTGCGAGTTCCTGCTCCCCCGCTGACTCACCAGCCCGGGTCAGGAGTTCCGCACGCGGACCGGAACCTGCCGGCACGAAGGGCAGGTCGGGCGGTGCGGAACTGCTGGAGAGCTGGCGCAGAACGGTTTTCGCGATGCGATCCTCGAGGGAGTGGAACGTCAGGACAGCCAGCCGACCCTCGGGTGCGAGACACTCGAACGCTGCGGGCAGTGCCCTCTCGACCACTCTCAACTCGTCGTTGACCTCGATGCGCAGAGCCTGGAACGTCCGCTTGGCCGGGTTGCCCCCGGTCCGCCTGGTGGCCGCAGGGACGTTGGCCCGCACCAAATCCACCAATCGGGCCGAGTTCGTGAAGGGTTCCTGTGCACGTTCGCGCACGATCGCCGCGGCGATGCGGGGTGCGAATCGTTCCTCGCCGTACTGGTGCAGCAACCGGGTGAGATGACTCTGGGAGTAGGTATTCAGTACCTCGGCCGCGGTCAACGCAGCCCCGGCGTCCATGCGCATGTCGAGGGATGCGTCGCGGGCGTAGGAGAAACCCCGCTGGACCTCGTCGAGCTGCAACGACGAGACCCCGAGGTCAAAGAGAATCGCGTCGACACCGTCGACACCGAGGTTGTCCAGAACGGTCGGCAACGTGTCGAAGACGGCGTGGACGAGGGTGACCCGGTCGCCGAAGCTGCGCAGGCGATGACCCGCGAGTTCCAGCGCCTGCGGATCGCGGTCTATCCCGATCAGGCGGACCGAGGGGCGACGTCGCAGGAGTTCCGCCGCATGACCACCCAGGCCCAGTGTCACGTCCACAGCTACCGCATCGGGCTCTTCCAGGGCCGGCAGCAGGAGTTCCATGCAACGCTCCAGCATCACGGACGCGTGTCGTGCGGCGACGGCGGCAACCTCCCTGCTCGCGGCGTCGGGGCCAGCAGTGTCCGCAAGAGCACCGGTGCTCGCAGCGCTGGTGTTCGTGGGGTCTCCAGCAACGCCACGTTTGTCAGTCACACCCACCACCCGCTCCCCGTTCGCACCAGGCCCACCACCGGTTCACCACTACCGGTTCACCACCACCGCATCACTACTGCCGCATCACTACTGCCGCATCACTACTGCCGCATCACTACTGCCGCATCACGACTGCCGCATCACGACTGCCGCATCACGACTGCCGCATCACGACTGCCGCATCACGACTGCCGCATCACGACGACTGAATCACTACTGCCGGAATGCCGCACCCCCCCGGTCGTGCTGATTCACCCATCCGCCTGCGCACCCACTCGTCCTGGCCCAGGGACCCTGCGCCGCCGTCGGTCGGGGTCCCCATCCGCTCGGGCCCGTGGGGCCCTGGCGCCGGGGAAGTGGCGTCAGGACCTTCGTGGACCGGAGCGGCTGGAGGCCTCGGCCGGCGGCGTATTCCCCGCGGAGCGATGGAAGCTGCACCTGTCGTCGAGGGTGAGGATCAGACGATTCCGGGCAGTACCTCCTCGCGCTGGTCGGCGAAGGCTGGTTCAGCCCCGGCGAGGTAGGTCTCCCAGGTCCGCAGGTCCCAGAGTTCGACACGCGACCCGGCACCGATGACGGCCACGTCACGGTCGAGGCCCGCATAACTGCGCAGCATCGGGGGGACGGTGAAGCGCCCCTGTTTGTCCGGCGTCTCGTCCGAGGCACCCGACAGGAAGACGCGCAGGTAGTCGCGGGCCTCCTTGCGAGTCAGCGGCGCCCGCCGCAGTTCCTCGTGCATCCGCTCGAACTCCTGCAGGGGGAAGAGGTAGAGGCAGCGTTCCTGCCCCCGGGTGATCACCAGGCCGTCGAGAAGCTGTTCCCGGAATTTGGCCGGGAGGATCAGCCGCCCCTTGTCGTCCAGACGCGGGGTGTGGGTGCCCAGGAACACTGCGCACCCCCACCGGACGGGTCTCCGAACGGCCCGTTGCGAACCGATGTTCTCCACCGTACTCCACTTTCCTCCACCGTCAACGTTCTTCTACCCTCCGTGATGGCCTGGACCACGCATTCCACCAGGTCAGGGCGGTGGAGCTCGGTGGAGGGGCACGGTGCACAGCCACCTCGCCCTCCCTTTTTAACCACGTCCGCGCTCCCCCTTCTTCACCGCGCCGCGCGCCGGGACCGGGTCG
>JBPBQU010000007.1:0-12576 GCA_050955085.1 Janthinobacterium lividum
CGCCGAATGATCTGGACGTTCGTGGTCTGGGCTCTCGTCTACGCGCTCGACCAGGTGACCAAGGTGCAAGCCGTCAGCCACCTCGAACCGGGTGTGGAGCGGTCCCTGGTCGGTGGGGTCCTGCGTTTGCACCTCATCCGTAACCCCGGGGCGGCCTTCAGCTTCGCGACGGGCAGCACCTGGATCTTCACCGTCCTGTCGGTGATCGTGGTGGTGGTGGTCGTGCGGCTCGCCCGCAGGTTGCACAGCACGGCGTGGGCGTTGGCCCTGGGCTTCCTGCTCGCCGGGGCCACCGGAAACCTCACCGACCGACTCCTGCGCGAACCGGGGTTCGCACGCGGGCATGTGGTCGACTTCCTGCAGTTACCGCACTGGCCCATCTTCAACGTGGCCGATGCAAGTATCTGCTGCGCCGCGGTGTTCATCGCGGTCCTCGCGGTACGCGGAATCGGTCTGGACGGGACGCGCCAGACGCGCACCACGGAGCCCGCCGATCTGGCGGGGGAGGGAGACGCGCGTGCCTGAACAACGCAGTTTGGAAGTTCCGGAGGGCCTCGAGGGTGAACGCGTCGACGCGGCGCTCTCCCGGTTGTTGGGTTTCTCCCGTACCCGGGCCGCCGAGATCGCGGCTGCCGGCCATGTCGTGATCGACGGCCGTGTGGTCGGCAAGTCCGACCGGGTGATGGGCGGTACCTGGCTCGAGGTGGAGGTCCCCGACCCGCCGAATGCCCCCACCGCCGTGGCCGAGCAGATCGACGGGCTCGTGATCGTGTACGACGACGACGACCTCGTCGTCGTCGACAAGCCCGTCGGCGTCGCGGCCCACCCGAGCCCCGGCTGGAGCGGGCCGACGGTGGTCGGTGGGCTCATGGGTGCCGGCTACACCATCGCGACCTCCGGGGCAGCCGAACGCCAGGGGATCGTGCACCGCCTCGACGTCGGAACCTCGGGGCTCATGGTGGTGGCGAAGAGCGAGCACGCCTACTCGGCCCTCAAGCGCGCCTTCAAGGAGCGGACGGTCGAGAAGATCTATCACGCGCTCGTCCAGGGCCACCCGGACCCGTTGCGCGGCACCATCGACGCCCCGATCGGTCGGCACCCGGGCGGCGCGTACAAGTTCGCCGTCACGGCCGAGGGCAAGCCCAGCATCACCCATTACGAGGTGCTCGAGGGGTTCCGGGCCGCATCGCTGGCCGAGGTCCACCTCGAGACGGGTCGCACGCACCAGATCCGGGTGCACTTCTCCGCGCTGCGCCACCCGTGCGTGGGGGACCTGCCCTACGGCGCCGACCCGACCCTGGCGGCCCGCCTCGGGCTGCAGCGTCAGTGGCTGCACGCGGTGCGGCTCGGCTTCGAGCACCCCGGCACGGGGCGGCCCGTGCAGTTCAGCAGTTCCTACCCGCCGGACCTCTCGACCGCTCTGCAGCGCCTCGCGGACTGAGTCCGCGGGGCCGCCGCGAGCGAGGCGTCTCCTTCGTGTCCCAGGGGGCGCCTACGATCGAGGCGCACCACCAGAACCCACCCGCCGCCGCTGCTCCCAGGAGGCGCCTCGCATGGCATCCGCGGACTCGTTCGCCCACCTGCACGTCCACACCGAGTACTCGATGCTCGACGGGGCGGCGAAGGTGGACGACCTCTTCCACGAGGCCGCCGCGATGGGGATGCCGGCTCTCGCGACGACCGACCACGGGTTCGTCTTCGGTGCCTACGACTTCTGGAAGACGGCTCAGAAGCACGGGGTGAAGCCGATCATCGGGGTGGAGGCCTACCTCACCCCGGGCACAGCCCGTCAGGACAAGACCCGCGTCAAGTGGGGTGATCCCAGCGCCCGTTCGGGTGACGACGTCTCGGGTGCGGGCTCCTACACGCACATGACGCTGCTGGCCGAGAACACCACCGGCATGCACAACCTCTTCAAGCTGAGTTCGCTCGCCAGCCTCGAGGGGTTCCTCTACAAGCCCCGGATGGACCGTGAACTCCTCTCGACGTACTCCGCCGGCCTGATCGCGACGACGGGTTGCCCCTCGGGTGAGGTGCAGACCCGCTTGCGGCTGGGACAGTACGACGAGGCGCGCAAGGCCGCCGCGGAGTACCGCGACCTCTTCGGTCGGGACAACTTCTTCTGCGAGCTCATGGACCACGGCCTCGACATCGAGCGCCGCGTCCAGGACGACCTGCTCACGTTGGCCAAGGACCTCGACCTGCCGCTGCTCGCCACCAACGACCTGCACTACACCAAGGCCGAGGACTCCAAGGCCCACGAGGCGCTGTTGTGCGTGCAGTCGAACTCGACACTGGCCGACCCGAAGCGTTTCAAGTTCGATGCCGACGAGTTCTACCTCAAGAGCCCCGCCGAGATGCGTCACGTGTGGCGCGAGCACCCCGAGGCCTGCGACAACACCCTCCTCATCGCGGAACGCTGCGAGGTCGAGTTCACGGAGTCGACGGGTGCGTACATGCCGCGCTTCCCCTGCCCCGAGGGGGAGAACGAGGAGAGCTGGTTCATCAAGGAGGTGTGGAGCGGGCTGGCGTACCGCTATCCGGCAGGCATCCCCGACGACGTGCGCAAGCAGGCCGAGTACGAGATCGAGGTCATCGTCTCGAAGGGATACCCCGGGTACTTCCTCGTCGTCGCCGACTTCATCAACTGGTCCAAGGCGAACGGGATCCGGGTGGGTCCCGGCCGCGGTTCGGGCGCCGGTTCGATGGCGGCCTACGCCATGAAGATCACCGACCTGGACCCGTTGCGCCACGGCCTGTTCTTCGAACGCTTCCTCAACCCCGAGCGCATGTCCATGCCCGACTTCGACGTCGACTTCGACGAACGTCGTCGCGGTGAGGTCATCCAGTACGTGGTCGAGAAGTACGGCAGCGACCGGGTGGCCCAGATCGTCACCTACGGCACGATCAAGGCCAAGCAGGCCGTCAAGGACTCCTCGCGTGTCCTGGGTTTCCCCTTCTCGATGGGGGAGCGGATCACCAAGACCATGCCGGCGGCCGTCATGGGCAAGGACATCCCGCTGGCAGGGATCTTCGACCCCGACCACAAGCGCTATTCCGAGGCGGGGGAGTTCCGCGACCTCTACGCCTCCGACCCCGAGGTCGTCCGCGTCGTCGACACGGCCCGCGGGCTGGAGGGCCTGAAACGGCAGTGGGGTGTTCACGCGGCGGGCGTCATCATGTCCTCGGACCCCCTGATCGACCTCATCCCGATCATGAAGCGCGAAGCCGACGGCGCGATCATCACGCAGTTCGACTACCCCACGTGCGAGAACCTGGGGTTGGTCAAGATGGACTTCCTCGGCCTGCGCAACCTCACGATCCTCGACGACGCGCTGAAGAACGTCCTGCTCAACGGCAAGGAGGCGCTCGACCTCGACGCCCTCGAACTCAACGACCCGGCGACCTACGAGCTGCTCGGCCGCGGTGACACCCTCGGCGTCTTCCAGTTCGACGGTGGCCCGATGCGGTCCTTGCTGCGGCTCATGCGGCCGGACAACTTCGAGGACATCTCCGCCGTCGGCGCGCTCTACCGTCCGGGCCCGATGGGTGCCGGTTCGCACACCGCCTACGCCCGGCGCAAGAACGGCCAGGAACCGATCACCCCGATCCACCCGGAACTCGAGGAGCCTCTGAAAGAGATCCTGGGAACGACCTACGGGTTGATCGTGTACCAGGAGCAGGTCATGTCGATCGCGCAAAAGGTCGCCGGGTACAGCCTCGGCAGTGCCGACCTGCTGCGCCGCGCGATGGGCAAGAAGAAACGCTCGGTCCTGGACGCGGAGTACGTCGGGTTCGAGAAGGGGATGCTGGACAACGGTTTCTCCACCGCGTGCGTCAAGGCCCTGTGGGACATCCTCGTCCCCTTCTCCGACTACGCCTTCAACAAGGCGCACTCCGCCGCCTACGGGCTGGTCTCCTACTGGACGGCCTACCTCAAGGCGAACTACCCCGCCGAGTACATGGCCGCCGTCCTCACGAGTGTGCGCGACGACAAGGACAAGTCCGCGCTCTACCTCAACGAGTGCCGCCGGATGGGTATCCAGGTGCTGCCGCCGGACGTCAACGAGTCGTCGGCCAACTTCACCCCGGTGGAGCAGGACATCCGCTTCGGCCTCACCGCGATCCGCAACGTCGGCACGAACGTCGTGGACGCGGTCGTCGCAGCGCGGGAGGAGAAGGGGCGCTACGCCTCCTTCACGGATTTCCTCACCAAGGTCCCCGCCGTGGTCTGCAACAAGCGGACCATCGAATCCCTCATCAAGGCGGGGGCTTTCGACTCCCTCGGTCATCGTCGGCGGGCCCTCGTCGCCAAGCACGAGGACGCCGTGGACGCCGTCGTGGACGTCAAGCGCAACGAGGCCATCGGGCAGTTCGACCTGTTCGCCGGCCTCGGTGGCGCTGACGGTGGGGATGGTCCGGGTGGGTTCACGGTGGAGATCCCCGACCTCCCGGAGTGGGAGAAGGCGGAACTACTGGCCCACGAGCGGCAGATGCTGGGCCTCTACGTCTCCGACCACCCCCTGTTCGGGGTGGAGCACCTGCTGGCCAACGCCTCCGACTGCTCCATCGCCTCACTGATGGCGGACGAGGCACGTCCCGACGGTTCCCAGCTGACCATCGCGGGCATGATCACCGGTCTGCAACGCAAGATGACCAAACAGGGCAATCCCTGGGCGATCGTCACGGTGGAGGATCTCGAGGGCGCCATCGAGTGCCTGTTCTTCCCGCAGTCTTACCTGAACGTGGCGCAGTTGTTGGCCGAGGATCTCGTCGTCGTCGTCAAGGGCCGGCTCAACCGGCGCGACGAGATCCCCACGATCTACGCCACCGAACTGTCGGTGCCGGACATCAGCTCGAGCGACGGCGTCCCCGTCACGGTCTCGATGCCGACTGCGCGCTGCACCCCGCCGGTGGTGGAGAAGCTCAAGGACGTCCTCACGACGCACCCAGGGGTCACGGAGGTGCGATTGCGCCTGACCAAGGGCAGCGGCCCCGGAACCCTCATGCGCCTCGACGACGCGTTGCGGGTCACCCCCAGCCCCGCCTTGTTCGGTGATCTGAAGGCGCTGCTCGGTCCCCTGTGTCTGGCGTGAGTGCCTCCGGAATGAGGAGGTCGCGATCGTGGCCGCCGGACTCGTCCGGGTGGGTTCCACTGCGATTCCCGGTTCTTCTGCTCTTCGGGCAGGCGGGCCTCGGGCTCGCGCTCGGGGTCGTGTGGTGGGCGCTGACACGCCATCCCAGCGATTGGCTGGTCGGCGAACCGATCGTGACGTCGTCGAGCTCCTATCCCATCGCCCGCGACGGGACCTACGCCGCGCTCAGCGCCCTGGCCGGCGTCGCGGCCGGGGTCGTCCTGCTCGCCCGACGATCCCCCCGCCCGATCGCCATGCTGGTGCTCGCCCTCGCGGGGGCGCTCACGGGCTCGTTGCTCGGTGCCGGGTTGGGGTCGCTGCTACCGCCCGCCGACGGTGGGGATCCCGCACACGTGACGTTGCAGTCATGGGCCGTCGTGCTGGTCTGGCCGCTCGTGCTGTCCGTCACCGCGGCGATCGCCACGCTCGCCCAGGCGCTCGGGGAGTGGGTCCGACACGGTTGACCCCGTGTCTCGTCGTCGTTGAAGAGATCCGTGTGACGCGGCACTGCGTCGTCCGTGCCCCGGCGCACTGGGGGCGAGTGCAGTGCTAGCCGTGCAGGTAGCGGCAGCTTGCGTCGAGGATCTTCCGGGCTTGTTCCGCGGTCTCGATCCCCTCGTCGCGGCGGGCTTGACGCTCGCGCCACGACCCGGCCACGCAGCCCCAGAAACCTGGGAACTGCGTGACCTGATCGTGCACCACTTTTCTCAGTGGTTGTCGCCGGTGATCGCATCCTTCACCTTGTTGACGACGTTCTGCGCGCCGTGCAGCGCCGATCCGACGGCGTCTCCCGGTGCGCCCGCACCCTGACTTCCGTCGTAGGTGACGAAGAGTTTCGGGTCCGGTGCAGGCAGGGTTCCGTCGTCGTCGGTGAGGGGACGAAGTTCCTCGGTACGCAACGGTTGTCCGTCCACCAGGCTGGTTCCGGTCGCCCAGGTCCCCTCCCCGGCGCGGCTGCCCTCCGTTGCGGTGTAGAAGACGTGCGCGGCGGAAACGTCCTCCCAATCACCGTTGGAGTGTTCGATCTCCACCTCGGCGTAACCCTCCTCGACGAGCATCTGCACCCCGTAGAGCCATTGCTGCTGGTGGTAGGTGTCACGCGCCAGGTTGAACGCCAGCATCTGTTTGACCCCGGGGTCGTCCGTCATGTTCGCGATACGGCTCGTCATGAGCCGGCTCTGCGCCTCGGCGGCGACATTTGACCGGAAGTCGGTGAGCAGGTTGCCACTGGCGATGATGTAACCCGCGTTCCAGGGGTTGCCCAACGAGTCGGTGGGGCGGGCGCCACCGCCTGCCACGACGGCATGTTGCGGGTTCATACCTCCGAGGACCGCCGCGAGCGCAGGATTGGCGGCCGCGGCCGTCGCCGTGGTCTCGGCGGGTGCGCCTTCGAGCAACCGGGCCAGCATCACCGTGAGCATCTCGACGTGGGAGACCTCCTCGGTGCCGATGTCCAGGAGCATGTCCTTGTACTTCCCGGGTATCCGGCAGTTCCAGCCCTGGAACATGTACTGCATCATCACGGTCATCTCGCCGAACTGCCCGCCGAGGAGTTCCTGGAACTTCGCGGCGAACAACGCGTCGGGTTTCTCGGGCTTGGCCGTGAACTGCAGCTCTCGCGTGTGTCGGTACACCTGGACCTCTTCCTGCGTCGGTTGACGATCGGTAGTTCTGAGCTACCCCGTCGGGTGCCTCGCAAACAATTCGGCCCAGGACATCCGGAGATCAGGGTTTCAGGACGACCTTGATGCACCCGTCGCTCTTGTCCTGGAACATCTCGTACGCCGCGGGTGCGTCCTCGAGGGCGACCCGGTGGGTCGTGAGGTCCATGAGACCGAGGGGGTCGGCGGGGTCCTCGGCGAGCGGCAGCAGATCATCGATCCAGCTCTTCACGTTGCACTGCCCCATGCGCAGTTGCAGCTGCTTGTCGAACATCGTCTTCAGGGGCATCGGGTCGGCCTCACCCCCGTAGACCCCCGACAACGAGATCGTGCCACCGCGGCGCACGGCGTCGACGGCGATCCGCAGGGCCCCCAGCCGGTCGATACCGGCGGTCTCCGTCACCTTCTGCGCGACCTTGTCCGGCAGCAGACCGACGGCGCTCTGCGCGACCTTGCCGATGGGCCCCGTGGCGCCACCGTGCGCCTCCATCCCCACCGCGTCGAGCACGGCATCGGGCCCGCGCCCGCCGGTGCGCTCGCGCAGTTGCTCGACGACGTCAGCCGCGTCGTCGGTGAGCTCGATGGCGCTCACCCCGTGGCGCTGCGCCATCTGCCGGCGTTCCGCGACCGGCTCCACGGCGATGACGTCGTACCCGAGGTGGAGCCCGATACGCGCCGCGAGCTGCCCGACCGGTCCGAGACCGAGAACCGCCAGCGTGCCGCCGTCCGGGACGTCGGCATACTGCACGCCCTGCCACGCGGTCGGAAGAATGTCGGAGAGGAACAGGTAACGCTCGTCCGGCAAGCCGCCGTCACCCTCGCGCCCGACCTTGATCGGGCCGAAGTCCGCGTGGGGGACCCGCAGGTACTGAGCCTGTCCACCGGGGACCGATCCGTAGAGCGAGGAGAAGCCGAACAATGCCGCCCCGGAACTCTTCTCCCGGACCTGGGTGGTCTCGCACTGGGTGCTGAGCCCACGCTCGCACATGAAACAGCGCCCACAGGCGATGGGGAACGGGATGACGACGCGGTCGCCGACGGAGAGGTTCGTGACTCCCGGTCCGACCGCCTCGACGATGCCCATGGATTCGTGGCCCAGCACATCACCCTTGGTCAGGTAGGGACCCAGGACCTCGTAGAGGTGGAGGTCGGAACCGCAGATGGCGGTGGAGGTGATGCGTATCACCGCGTCGGTGGGGTCCACCACTACCGGATCCGGCACGTCCTGCACACTCACGGATCTCTTGCCCTGCCACGTCAATGCGCGCACGTCTGCTCCTCATCGCCATCACTGGTTCTCTGCTGCCGGTTCTGATTCTTACGTCTCTGACGTCACCCGGGCGACGTCAGGGTTGTGGGGGCCCGTCCACCCGGGCGAACACCTTCCCGCCGCGCACCTGCGTCTCGACACGGGGTTGCGGGGCGCTCGCCGGGCCGCCCGACACGGAACCGTCGCCGAAGCGGAAGGAGCTGGCGTGCCATGGGCACGTCACGACGGTGTCGGCTCCGGAACCACTGACCTCGCCGTCGTGCAGGGGTGCCCCGAGGTGGGTGCAGGTGTCGGTGAGGGCGACGACGTCCGTGCCACGGCGCAGCACGCACAACGGTGCGTCGCCGATCCAGCGCTGCGCCGGCCTCCCGTCCGGCAGGTCGTTCAACGCTCCGATGTCGCTGAACTCCTTGCCGTCTCCAGCGAGATGCACGAGGTGTTCCGCGTGGTTCGCACCGGCGGCCCAGCGGTAGGCGAGGTGACCACCCAGCGCACCGGCCGCCCCCGCCGCGCACGTCCCCGCGGTGCGCAGCAACCGAGCCCGACGCCCCGCGAACAGCGATGCCGTCCACAGCGCCGTCGCCAACGCATTCCCGCTGGCGTGCACCAGTGCCGTGCGTTGCTGGTCGGGGTGGAGCCCGGTGTAATCGGCCCAGCCGGCGAGAGCGGTCGGCACGGCGCTCGCCGCGGCGACGGCGACGAGGCCGCGGGCGGGCAGTTCGAGCGTGCGCCCGCCCGGCACGAGAACGGACACGGTGTCCAACAGGAGAGCCGAGAGGGAGGTGCCGACGGGGAGCTGCGCCAGCGCAGGATGGGCGGGGTGGCCCGCGGGGCGTCCGTGCAACCACCCACGGACGCGGCCACCCGGCAGGAACCGGTCGGCGAGTTCCTTCGCCCGAGCAGCTGCGGGGTCCAGGGCGGTCCACCGGGAGGGGGCGTCGAAGAGGTTGCTGACGAACGTCATGGTCCGGTCCTACCGTGCTCCGGGTGCGCCCGCACCTGCACGACGCAACGCCCGCGGACGATCGGGATCGTCCGCGGTGCTCACGCGGCCCGGGACGACGCGCCCGCACCGTACGGCGAGGGGTCCCCGACCTCCAGGCGCTCGCGCAATCGGCGCAGGACGGCCGAGAGCAACCTCGAGACCTGCATCTGGCTGATGCCGAGGTCGGCGGCGATCTCCGCCTGGGTCGCCTCGTGCCAGAACCGCAGCCCCAGGATCCACCGGTCCCCGGGGCTCAGGTCGGCGCTCACCTGGGCCAGCGCCATGCATTCGTCCACTGCGCCCGCATCGTCGCGGGCCATGGCGAGCAGGTCCGACACCGTGTCACCTAGCGTGTCGGCACCGCGGTCCCCGCAGGGGGAGTCCATCGACATCGCCGAGTAGGCGCGGGCGGCCAGTCGCGCCTCGCGCACCTCAGGCTCGGTGGCCTGCAGTCGGTGCGCGAGCTCAGCGCCACGACCACCGGGGGTCGTCACGTCGTTCTCCACCGCGCGCAACCGGGCGCGCAGCTCCTGCACTCGACGCGGTGGGCGCACGTCCCAACCGTGGTCGCGGAAGTGTCGGCGGATCTCGCCGGTGATCGTGGGGGAGGCTTAGGCCGCGAAGCAGGCCCCGGCCCCGGGCCGGTGACGTGGGCGGCCTCGACCACTCCCAGTCTCGTGACCTGCACCAGGTTGTCGGGGGCTCACCACGATCGCGGTAGCGCGTGGCCAGTTCTTGCACAACACCGAGGTGCGCCAGCACGAGAGCCTCGGGGCCCGTGTGCCCCGGCACGGGCACGCTCGTCCTGTCCGAGGGGGTTGCACGCAACGCCCAGGCGATTGGCTGCACCCGGTGAACCCGAGAGATCGAGCACCCACGAGGTCCCCGGCAACCGGACCGCCGGCCCGCGCGCTGGGCTCGACAGTCCCGTCGCCGGGTGCCCGGCAAGTAGCTCGCGCAACTGGCCGACCCGTTCACCCGACGGCGCCCGTTGGCCGTCGCGTCTTCGCGAGAAGTACCCCGATGACGGCGTCAGGTCCACCCCTTTCTGCGGTTACGTCGATCCGGGTCAGCGAGCCACGGCCGCCCACCGGCCGTCGGTGGCACGCATCAGGTCGGTGGGGGCCAGTTCCACCTGCATCCCCCGCCTGCCCGCACTCACGAAGAGGGTGGGGAGACCTCTCGCGGCCACATCGAGCACCGTCTCCAGCGTCGTCCGCTGTCCCAGTGGGCTGATCCCGCCCAGCACGTAACCGCTGCTGCGCTGCGCTCGCACCGGGTCGGCCAGCGCCGCCCGCTTCCCGTCCACGGCGGACGCGAGCGCCTTGAGGTCCAGCATCCGCCCCACCGGGACGACGGCGACGACGAGGCGTCCGTCGACGTCGGCCAGCAGCGTCTTGAAGACCCGGTCGGCGTCGATGTCGACCCCTCCTGCCCGCAGCGCCGCCACGGCTTCCACGCCGAACGCCGTCTCACCGTCTATGTGCTCGTAGGCGTGGACGGTGTGGGCGATCGAGAGGTCCCGGAGCACGCGCAACGCCGGGGTCCCCGAGGCCTCCCCTTTCTTCCCCGTCATCGCGACCCCTCAGTTGGGGTTCGCCGGGCCACCGAGCAGGTCGGTCGCGGGAACGGCCCCGAAGGTCTGGATGAGACCCAGCTCCTGGGTGAGCAGGCTGAGCTCGGTCCGCAGCCGGCTACGGGTGTCGACCGCCTCGAGCAGGCTCTGGCGCTGCGCAAGGGGCAGGATCATCGCGGCGGCCACCAGGTAGGACAGCACCGAGGGGTCCTCCGGTGCAGTCGCCCCACCGATGTCCAGTTGTTCGCGGTACTGCACGAAGCGGCGCGTCACGTTCGCCGCGAGCACGCTGACATCAGCGGATTCCACGTCGTCGTCCTCGTCGTCCCCGAACGGTTCCACCAGACCCGTCAGGTAGGGGGTGCCTGCCTCCTCGTCGAGCCCCACGACCCGGAAACGGGTGGCCCCGACCGTGACGATCTCGTAGCGACCGTCCTCGGTCTCGGTCACCTCCCGCAGCAGCGCCACGCAACCGACGGCGTGCAGGGCCGCGACGTTGCCCTCACCCACCTCGTGTCCCGCTTTGATGGCCACCACGCCGAACCCCCGGACGACGTCGTCGTCGTCATCGTCGCCCGCCTCCGCGACGAGGTCCTGAACCAGGAGGCGGTAGCGCGGTTCGAAGACGCTGAGGGGTAGCACGAGGCCGGGGAACAGGACGCTGCCCAAGGGGAACAGCGGGAGGCGTTGCGGCACCGCCCCACCCTAGGGCGTGCCCACCGCAGAGCCTGGTGGAGTCACCCCCCTGTCGGGGTCGGGCCGTTAGCCTCGCTGTCGTGCGCCTGCGGATCGTCGATGCCTTCACCCACCAACCGTTCAGGGGCAACCCTGCCGCGGTCGTGATCCTCGACCCGGCCGACCCGCAGGCGGCCGCGTCGGCCGCGGACGAGGGCTGGATGCAGGCGGTCGCGGCCGAGATGAACCTCTCCGAGACGGCCTTCGCGTTCGATCGGGGCCCGCAGCGCGGTGCCGGGCACTACGACCTGCGCTGGTTCACCCCCGTCGTCGAGGTCGATCTGTGCGGGCACGCCACGCTCGCGACGGCCCACGTCCTCGCGGCCGACGCCCGCCCGGGGCCCTTCCGTTTCGCCACCCGCAGCGGTGAGTTGCGCGCGGACGTCGACTCGGCGGGCGCCGTGCACCTCGATTTCCCCGCTCAGACGGTGACGCCGGTCGAGGACCCGGGACTGCTCGCCGCGCTCGAGGCGGCCCTGCACGTCACCCCGCTGGCGTGCGCACGGACGTCGGGCGGCGACGTCCTCGTCGAGGTCGACTCACCCGCCTCGGTGCGCGCGCTCACGGTCGACCTCGTGCTCCTGGCCGACATCGCGGCCCGCGGGGTCGTGGTCACCTCGCGCGGTGACCATGACCGGGCCCACTCTGCTTTCGCCGATGTCCCCGACGAGGCCCCTGCCGATGCCCCGGACGTCGTCTCCCGGTTCTTCGGACCACGGGTGGGTGTGGCCGAGGACCCCGTGACCGGCAGCGCGCACTGTGCTCTGGCCCCCTACTGGGTGCCCCGCCTCGGTCGGGCGCGGTTCCTGGCCCATCAGCTCTCCTCCCGTGGTGGTGTCCTGGACGTCGAACTGCGCGGGGACCGGGTGCTGCTCACGGGTCGGGCGGTGACGGTGCTGGACGGGAACCTGCTCACCCCCGGGGACACCGCCGCGCCTCCGTACACTTCGTCCTCGTGAGCACACCCGTCCTGCGACGTATCGACCTGCGCGGCCAGACCCTCGACGCCATGGCCCTGCGGGCGATCGTGCCCCGAGCCGACGTGGACGTGGCGGCCGCGATGGCGAGTGTCGCCCCGATCTGTGAGAACGTCCGCGCCCGCGGCACCGTGGCCCTGCTCGAACTCACCGAGCGTTTCGACGGGGTGCGCATCGAGGACGTCCGGGTGCCCGCCGCGGCGTTGTCGCAGGCATTGCTCGAGCTCGATCCGCAGG
>JBPBQU010000008.1:0-12346 GCA_050955085.1 Janthinobacterium lividum
GAGCGCCTCGAACCCGATCTGCCTCTCCCGCTCCAGCATCCGCAGAGCAGCCATGTCGATGTTCACTGCACGTCCTCGTTCACTGCACGTCCTCGTTCACTGCGTGTCCTCGCGTTCGTTCTCGTTCAACCCGTCGTCCCCCGACGAGTCGTCGTCCGACTCGTCACCGTCCAACTCTTCGTCGGCCGACTCATCGTCGAAATCGTCGTCGTCCGACTCGTCGTCGAAATCGTCGTCGTCCGACTCGTCGTCGAAGTGGTCGTCGTCCGACTCGTCGTGCTTGCGGAACTCGACCTGCACCTCGCCGCGCACCAGCCCGGACCACCCGAGGTCGCGGGGCGCACCGACGTCCTTGGCCCGTGGTGGCCGGCCCTTGACCATCTCGGGTTCGAGTGTCACGTGTACGCCGGAGTCGTCGGTGGAGACGACCCGGGCCAGCAGGGCCGTGCCGTCGCTGAGCACCGCACGCACGAGGCGGCCGCGGGCTCGCGCCCAGTGCTGTCGGGTGGTGAGCGGGCGGTCGACCCCGGGCGAGGTGACCTCCAAGGTGTACTCCGCGTCACCCAACACATCGGAATCGTCGAGGGCCTGCGACACGGCGCGCGACACGGTCGCCACCTGGTCGAGGTCGACCTCCCCCGTCTGCGCACCCGGTAGGTCCACGACCACCCGCACCACCCGTCGGCGCCCGGCCGCGGCGACGCTCACCTCCTCGAGCACGAGCCCGGCAGCCCCCACGACCTCGGTCAACACCCCGGCGACGGTCTCGTCCAACGACGTCACGACCGTTCCTCCCAGCTCTCGAGTTCTCAGCACGGACAGCTCCATGCGCAGGCCTGCCACGACGGCCCACGGACTCTGGGCCTGTCGGCGCCGCCCATGTCGCCTCACGCGTGGCGACTGGTCAGAGTATCCCGGCCTGGGCCACCCGGCGGACGAGAAGGAACCGAGAACGCCCGCGTGGCACGATCATCTGGTGCGTGTGCTCCCGAATCCGACCCAGCGGTCGGTTCTCCGGCGCCGAGATCTCCTGCGTTCAGCCGGGGTCTCGGTGGGGCTGGTGTCCGCGACACTGCTGGGTGGGTGCGACGTGCGGTACGTGCCCGGTACCGAGACCACCCCCACGGCGCAACGCCGACCAGACGACGACGCCCGTGACGCGGTGGTGGCCGATGCCCGACGGTTGCTGGCGCTCGCGTCCTCGGGTGCAGCGGCGCAACCCGCACTGGAGGCGACGGTCCAGGCCTGCGCGGCGCACCTGCGTGCGCTGGGCGAGAACGCAGCAGACACCTCCCCGACAGGCGCTGCGGGGGTGAGCCCGGATCCCGCGCCCGCCCCGGAGGCGGTGGCCGACGAGCTGGCCACGACTGCCGGACGTGCCCTGGCGCTGGCCGACCTCACCACTGCGGGCCTGGCCCGCCTGCTCGCCGCCATCGCCGCCTCCCGGGCCGTTCTGCTGGACGGGATCGTCGCGACCACCGCCGTCCCCATCACGCGCCCTTCCACCGCACCACCCAGCTCTGGGCCGACCGAGCCGTCGGCCCCCACCACTCCGAGCGCCACCACCCCGAGCGCCACCGCGTCGGGTCCCGCAGCCGAGTCCACCGCCGCCCTGCAGCGGGTCCTGGCCGGTGAGCACGCCGCCGTCTTCGCCTATGCCCTCGTCGCAGGCCGGGTAGGTGCGCTCCGGCGACCCGAGGCCTACGCCGACCTCGACACCCATCGGAGCGCACGCGACGAGCTGGCCGACCGCCTCTCCTCCCGGGGGGTGACGCCCCGCGGGGCCGCTGCCAGCTATGACGCCGCGGCCCCCACCTCCGAGGCGGCCGTCCTGCTCGCGGCCTCCGTCGAGGAGGGACTCGCCGCGGTCTACGCCGACGTCGTCGCCGCGAGCAGCGCGGATCGGGCGTGGGCGGGTGACGCACTGGTGCGAGCCGCCCGCGCCGGACGCCGGTGGGGGTCCGGCGTTCGGAGTTTTCCCGGCCTCCCCGAGCTCGGCGAGGACGGCCACCCCGTCCCGACCCGTACCTCGAGCCCCAGCCCTACCTCCTCCTGACGACCCGCCCCAACGGGGCTCACGATGCCTTGGAAGACTGTCCAGCCTTGGGAGACTGTCCACGAGATGAGCAGGACGACATGAGCGCCCCGACCCCACGCCCGCTGCGGTTGATGACCTGGAACCTGTGGTGGCGGTTCGGGGACTGGCAAGCACGCCGCGAGGCGATCCTGGCCGTGTTGCGTGAGCACGACGCGGATGTCATCGGGCTGCAGGAGGTCTGGGCGGACGCGGACGACAACCTCGCCCACTGGTTGGCCGAGCGCCTCGGCATGGTCGCCACCTGGTCGCCCTCCCCCGCACCGCAGCGTTGGCAGCGTCGCTTGGTGTTCAACGGTGCTGATCCCGAGGTCGCCGCGTCCCTGCAGTTCGGCAACGCCGTCCTCAGCCGGCACCCTGTGCTCGAGGAACGCAGCCTGGCCCTGCCCGCCGGTGGACACGAGGACGAGGGGCGCACCGCCCTGCAGGTTCTCCTGGATCTCCCGCAGCGACCGTTGCCGTTCACCACGACCCACCTGAACTCCTCACCCGCGGAGTCCGCGGTGCGGGTCGCGCAGGTGCGCGAGCTCGTCCCGTTCGTGGCGAGCCGCCACCGCCGCGGGGAGTTCTACCCGCCCGTCCTCACGGGTGACTTCAATGCCGTCGAGGACTCCGACGAGGTCCGACTCGCCTGCGGTTACCTGACGGCCGGCCCGGTCGAGGGGTTCGTACTGGTGGATTCGTGGCGATTCGCGCAACCGGGTGCGAACGGGTTGACCTGGGACCGCGCGAACCCGTTCGTGGCCCGGGTGAATCAACCGAGCGCCCGCATCGACTACGTGCTCGTCGGGCTCGCCCCGTTCACCGGCGAGGGGTCGGTGCGCTCCATCCGCCGGGTCGCGACGCGACCCGTCGACGGCGTCTGGGCCTCAGACCACGCGGCGTTGCTGGTGGAACTCGAACCCTGAGAGGGGAAGACCAGAAGACGGGCCCCGGTAGGGGTTTCAGCGTCCCAACGCGAGCAGTGAGGCGTCCAGAGCACCCACCAGCCAGTCGATGTCACTGGCCTGGAACGCCAGCGGTGGACGCAGCTTGAGGACGTTGCCGTGCGGGCCGGCCACCGAGGTGAGAACCCCACGCCCGCGCAGTCCCTCGAGGACGGCGAGGGAGAGGTCACGATCGGGGGCGCGGGTGTCCGGGTCCTGGACGAGTTCGAGACCGGTGAACAACCCGGCGCCGCGGACGTCACCCACGCTCTCGTGAGTGTCCTGCAGGGTGCGCAGCGCGGAACGCATCTGCTCCCCCACCTCGGCGCTGTGCTGCTGGAGGTCCTCGGTGCGGATCGTCGTGAGAACGGCCTGCGCCGCGGCCATGGAGACGGGATTCCCCCCGAAGGTGTTGAAGTACGGGACGCGGTCACTGAACGCCGCGAGAACGTCGGCCTTGGCGACCAACCCGGACACCGGGATCCCGTTGCCCATGGGTTTTCCGAGGGTGACGATGTCGGGCACGATCCCGTGCCGGGCAAAACCCCAGAACGCGTCACCCGTGCGGGCGAAACCAGGTTGCACCTCGTCGGCGATGAAGACCCCACCTGCGCGGTGGACGACGTCGACCGCCTCGGCGAGGTACCCGACGGGGTTCGGGAGCACCCCGTCGGAGGAGAACAGGGAATCGGCGATGAGACCCGCGAACCGGGTGCCGTGCGCCTCCATGTCCGCGATCGCGGCGCGCACCCGGTCCGCGAACCACGTGCCGATCTCGGCAATACCCGTTCGATACGTGTCCGGGGCAGGGACGAGGCGCGCCGTCGCCGCGATGGGCTGACCGGAACCCAGGGCCGGGGAGATTCCCGAGGTGAGTTCGCTCGTACCGTGGTAGGCCTCCGTCGTGGCGATGATCCCCTCGCCACCACTGAAGGCCCTCGCGACCCGGATCGCGAGGTCGTTGGCCTCCGAACCGGTGCACATGTACATGGCCTTCCAACCCCCGGAGCCCGGATCGGCGGGCAGGGTCGTGAACAGGTCCTCGCTGTAGTCGAGGATCCCCTCGTGCAGGTAGCGGGTGTGGGTGTTCAGGAGCTGCATCTGCCGGGTGACCGCGTCGACCACCGCTGGGTGGCAGTGCCCGAGACTCGCGACGTTGTTGTACATGTCGAGGTAGCGCACCCCGTCGGCATCGAAGAGGTACTGCCCCGCACCGCGCACGAGGTGGACGGGTTGGCGGTAGAAGAGCCGGTAGGAACCCCCGAGGAGCGTGTGGCGCCGATCGGTCAGTTCCCGCATGGAGGCGTCGAGGGTGTCGGCGTCCTCGGGTCGGAAGCTGTTGGTGTCCATGATCGTCGAGCGGGTGGGCATGGCATTCCTCACGTCGCGCTGTCTGACAAGTCCTCCCACGTGTCGCGATGGCATGAAGCCCTCACGACGGGTGGGGCCGTCATTCTCGCGCCCCTCGGCACCTGGATCACACCGTGTCGTGTTTCGCTCTGGTGAACTCGGGCGCGTTCGTGCGAACCAGCCGGCGCCCGGATCCGTTCGGACCGGGGGCATGACGGACGGGTGCACCGCGTGCCAGACTCCTGCCGGCGCCCAACCCTCCTCCCCGGGGAGTCCGAAGATGACCCTCGACCCTCCCGCCCCGTTCGTCGAGTTCGCCCGACTGCGCCGTGGTGACAGTGCGCCCGACTGGATCTCGCGGTGCGTGACGGACGCCTGGGCCCTCGACCCGGCGGGCACGACCCTGCACCTCATCGCCGTCTCGGAGAACGCGACGTTCCGGGTCGACGTCGACGGCAGCCCGCACATGGTGCTGCGGCTGCACCGCCCCGGTTATGTCGCCGACCCCGCGCAGATCGCCGGTGAACTCACCTGGATGCAGGCCATCGCGGCGCAGACCGACGTCCGGGTACCCGAGGTCGTCCCCACCCGCGACGGGTCGCTCGTCCACGAGTTGGCCTCGCCCCACCCGGCGGACGCCGCACCACGATGGTTCGCCGTCGCGTTCGCCTTCGTCGACGGGGAGATCCTCGAGGACGTCCTGGCCTCGGGTGAGCACTCGCGGGTGGGTGCCCTGACCGAGGTGTACGCCCGCGTCGGGGCGACGACGGCGCGACTGCACGACCACGTGCTCGGTTGGTCGCCGCCGTCGGGTTTCCGACGGTTCTCCTGGAAACTGCCCGACATGCTGGGAGCAGGCAGCCGCTGGGGTGACTGGCGCGCAGCGGCCCTGAGCGCTGCGGGGTCGCAGACGCTGGAACGAGCCGAGCGCGCAGCACGTGAAGTCCTCGGCGGCGTGGCGATCGACGGCGCGGGATGGGGCCTCGTGCACGCCGACCTGCGCCCTTCCAACATCATGGTCGACGGTGGCGGCAGGTTGACCGTGATCGACTTCGACGACTGCGGGGTCTCCTGGCTGTTGTGGGACTTCGCCGCAGCCCTCAGCTTCATCGAGCACGAGGGGTTCGCCCCGCAGCTCGCGGCGAGCTGGGTGGAGGGGTACCGCAGCGTGCGCTCGTTCTCCGAGCAGGACGTGGTGGTCGCCTCGGCCCTCTCGATGGTCCGCCGGTTGCAGATGCTCGGGTGGACGACGACGCACCGTAAGGATGCGCTGCCGCCTGCGGTGTGGGCGGCCCAGGTGCCGGGGACGCTCGAGGTGGCGCGACGTTACCTGGACCAGCCTCAGTGGTTGTTCGACGGTCTCTGAACCTTCCGGGTCCGCGCTGAGCGCCCCACCACACCCGGTACTCGCGCCCGGCGCGGACTACTGTGCACAGAGAGGGTGCCCGAAGCAACCTCATGAAGCACCATCGTGGTGCTGACGTTCAGGAGGACCTCGTGACCGAATACCCGCAGTCCGCCGGCCCGCTCACCTTCCACCCCGACACCACCGAAGGCAGTGCCGTGCTGTTCGCGGCGGACGTCGCGGCAGCGACGGTGTTCGCCCTGGAACTACCCCCGGAACCCTCGACGGGAGGCGCGGCGGTCGACGTCGAGCAGCTGGGCGCCAAGCTGGCCTCGTTGCTGGGTGTCGGGCGTGGCGACGTCCTGCTTCGCGGCATGGCCGTCCACCCCGCGTCGCACGCCGTCTACCTCTCCATCGCCCGTGGCCGCGGGGCAGACGCCGGCCCGGCCCTCGTGCGGGCGGGCACCGACGGCGAGCTGTCCGTCGTCGAGGTGGACCAGCTGACGTCGACGTCCTTCGCCCTCGACGACGCGCCCGCCCCGGACGACGAACGCCAGGATGTCTGGCTCGACGGAAGCGACGAGGGTTCTGCACCGCGGGAGATCTACGGCGTCACCCTGGAGATCGCCCAGGTCCCGTTGAACCGCTCGACGATCACCGACCTGGCCTGGGTGGACGACACCCTCATGGTCGCCGGGACCAGCAACGAGGAGTTCTCCTCGCGCCTGCGCCGGTTGTCCTACCCCTTCGACGGCACCGCGCGTTCGACGTCGGTGGAGATCTACCACGTCGACCACGGGCAGTACGAGACCGCGTCACCGATCCGCGCACTCATCCCGTTCGACGGGGGCAAGAGCGTTCTCGCCACCTACACCTGCACCCCCGTCGTGCATTTCTCGCTCGCGGACCTGCAACCCGACACACTGGTGCGGGGACGGACCGTGGCGGAACTCGGCCCGATGAACCAGCCGTTCAGCCTCGTCTCCTACGACCGCGACGGTGAGGAGTTCCTGCTCGTTTCGGGAACCCGGCACCCGCTGCTGAAGATCCCCGCCGCCTCCGTCGCCGGGCAGGCCCCGCTGACGGACAAACTCGAACCGGTGGGGATCCCCCGCGAGGCGCTCGACGTCCCCGGTGTGACCTGGATGGCGTCCCTCGACCGCGAACACGTCGTGGTGGTCCAGGACGACGGTGGCGACCTCGCGTTGCACACGTTGTCGGCGGCCTCGCTCTGACGACGCTCACCCGCTCGGCGCAGGACGGGTCGCTCGTCGTCGGGGGGTTCGGTGCAGGCGGACCCCTCGCAGTCGTTCCCGTCGAGGCGCTGGGCACACCGGCCGCCATCACCCCGATGGCGGGGATCTGGGAAGGGCAACGCTTCGTCCCCCGGTTCCCCTTCGCCGCGGGGGTGGAGTACGCCCTGCTGACCCGCACGGCGAACGGTTGGTCGGAGGTCGCCCGGTTCCCCGGACCGCCTGCGCCGCAGTCGGGAAGCACGGAGATCGTGTCGATCGACCCGGGCGCCGCGGTCGTTCCGGAGAACCTGCTGAGGTTCTCGGTGACGTTCTCGGCACCGATGGAGGAGGGGAGCGCCGCGGGTCGGGTGCGCCTGCTCGACGGGGACGGTGTCGAGCTCCCCGGAGCCCTGCTCGAGATGCCGCCCGAGATGTGGGACCGGCCCCGCCGCCGCCTGACCGTGCTCCTCGAACCGGGGCGGATCAAACGGGGGCTGGTGCCGAACATGCAGGCCGGTCCCCCACTGACCGCGGGCACGACGGTCACCCTGGTGGTGGATGCGTCACTGCGCGACGCCACCGGGGCGGAACTCACCCGGGGTTGTGAGCGCACCTATCAGGTGGTGGAACCCTTGCGCTCGCGCGTCGACCCGGGTGTCTGGCACATCTCCTGGCCGGAGATCGGCACCGTCGATGACCTCGTGGTGGAGTTCGACCGGCCGTTGGACCGGGCCCTCGTGGCGCGCTGCCTACGCGGCGGGCAACCCGGCGCGGCCGTTCTCGACGCCGGGGGTCGGCACTGGCGTTGGCGAGCACGAGAACCCTGGGCGGCGGTGGACCTGCACATCCACCCCGATCTCGAGGACCTCGCCGGCAATTCGGTGCGCAGGGTGTTCGACCGGGACCTGCAGGTGCGGGGGGACGATCCGCTGACCCTCCCCCGTACCGCGTCCGGTCTCGTCCTGGTCCCGGGCGGGCGGGCGTTCTCCGGGCTCCTCGATTCCGCAGACAGCTGGATTCCGCGGACAGCTGAGCGGTAGCAGAACCCCAGCTCAGTGATCGAGCGCCAGATGCCCGTCGTGACCATGATGGCGAAGAAGGTGACCGCCGTCGTGCTGGTCATGCACGTGGACTCCCCTGTTCGAGTTCGGGTCGAGTTCGGGCCGAGCGTAGGTGGTCGGATCTGCTCACCCGTGGGGGCGTCCCCCCGACCTGCAAGGGTGCCGTCCCCGGGCGTCGACGGTACGGGCTGCGGAGAGTAGTGGCCGGACAGCTCGAGGTCCCGGCTGGGTGAAGCGCCACCAGAACAGCGCCACCGTCCAGGCCAGCACGAAGAACCCCGCCACCGCATAACCGAGGAACCGGACGTCCAGGCCGGTGGCCCACGTCGTGGCCGCGTCATGCAGACCGAACTGTTCGTGGAGGACCGAGACGAGCTGGACCGTTCCGATCCCCAGCGCGATGGTCACCGAGATCGCGGTGACGATCCCGTTGTAGGTGAGGCGGCGCAAGGGGTTCTCCGACGCCCAGTCGTAGGCGAGGTTCATGAACGCGCCGTCGAGGGTGTCGAACAGGCACATACCGGCGGTGAACAGCACCGGCAGGATCAGCACCGCGTACCAGGGCAACGCAACCGCGGCAGTGCCGGCCAGGACCAGCAGCGCCACTTCGGTGGCGGTGTCGAAACCCAGCCCCATGAGCAGACCGACGGGATAGACCTGTCGCGGGGATCGGATACCGGCGCTGAACCGGTGGAAAAACCGGGCCAGTCCCCCGTCCAGGGCCAACCGTTGGGCGAGGGCCGCGTCGTCGAGCTGCCCGCGCCGACGCTGCCGGGCGGTGCGCAGGATGCCCAGCAGCGTAGCGAGGTTGACCAACCCGATAACCCAGAGGAACACCCCGGCCGCGGTGGTCCCGAACATGGCCAGCATGTGGTTGGCCGTCGTGCCCTCAGTGACCAGCCCCCCGGCGAAGCGGGCTCCGGTGGCGACCACGATCGCCATCGCGAAGACGACGCTGGAGTGCCCGAGAGAGAACCAGAACCCCACCGACAGCGGACGTCGCCCGCTGCTACCCGCGGATCGGGTCAACTGTCGGGTGGTGCTGTCGATGACGGCGATGTGGTCGGCGTCGAAGGCGTGGCGCATGCCGAACACGTAGGCCGTCAGGCCCAACCCCCATCCGAAGACTTGTTCCCCGATCGAGAACTCCCGGGGAACGACGAGGAGACCCAGGACCCCCCACCCCACGACGTGCAGGGCGGCGACCACGGCGAGCAGGCGTGCCAGGCTCCGGGTGTCCTCGGGCGCCCACCGTCGCCCCGGGTCGAGCGCCGGGGACGCCTGGACACTGCTGCTCACGTGGTTCTACTCCGTTTCGGACGTCGGGTGCTGGCTCGGGGTGTTCAGGCGGCAGCGGCGACGGCGGCACTCACCACGGCGGCGGAGACGGCTGCGACGGACCCGAAGACGGTTCCGGTGCGCAATGTGGACTTGTGCTGGGTGATGAACCCGGCGGCGGCCGTGCCGAGGACAGTAGTGGATTCCGTCAGCAGTACCGGGGCCTTCCGGCCACCGACGTAGGGCGCCGCGGCCAGGGCATCGGCGGGGACGTCACCGCGGGCCAGTCCTACCGCGGTGGCGTCGAACCCGTAGGAGGTCAGCGCGGCGTTGGCGATGAGAGCCGCGGTAGCGCGGCTGTCGACACCGCCGAGGCGGGTGCCGAGGGTGAACCCGGCCGACTTCAGCGCCGTTTCCAGAGCAGCGGGCACGGCGGCGTCGCTGCCCAGCACGGTCAGCTTGGTGATGCCCGCGGCCTTGACGGCGGCAGCCCACCCCGAGGGCAGGGTGGCGCCCAGCAGGAGTACGGGTATCCCGTTGGCGTAGGCGATCGGTCCGGCGCAGACGCCGTCGTTGATGCTGCCGTAGGCGCGGCAGACGAAGGCCTCCGTCGGCCTGGTGATGGCTGCGCCGGCGCCGAGGACCGCGAGGTTGGTTCCGATCCGGTCGGCACCGGCGTGGCGGATGACGTTGGCGGTGCCGTAGGACCACCCGAGCAGGTCCTGGACGTTCTGGCTGATCTTGTCCGTGCCGCCGATGAGGTGTACCGACGTCGCCCCCAACCGCGTCAGGGCGGTGGCGGCGGCGTTGGACAACGTCAGTGCGCTGGTCAGGAGCACGTCGGCTTTGAGGCGTCCGGCGAGGTAGGAGGCCGACAGGGCGTCTGCTCCGGCGTCGGAACCCACGAGGACTGCAGTCGCAGCGGTCGTGGTGGCTGCGCGGCTGATGGCGGCGGCGGTCTTGGTCCGGTCGCTACCGGCGAGGCGGGTGAACGTGACGGTCATGGTCTTCCTTCTTCAGAGGTGGACGTCGAGGTCCGAGGTAGTCGGATCGGGCGTGACCGTCAGTTGTGGTGTGCCGCGGTGGCGAGGTGTACGGCCAACAGCGCCTTGCCGTAGTCGTTGCCGTTGGGGGTGCGCATGATGGAGTGGATGTGCTTGCGGGAGGGAACCTGCGCGTCTCCGTACCCCTGTCCGACGGGGCCAGGGGTTTCGCAGTCGAACTCCAGGTAGAAGACCTCACTCTGGAAGCGGAACCAGAACACCGCGTCGACGTCGATCGGGCCCTTCCACGCGAAGTAGGTGTCGCTCAGGTGTTCCTTGATCTCGGCGAAGCGGACCTCGGCGTGATCACCCTTCTGGGTGTAGACGAACAACCAGATGAGCTCGAGCATCAGATCCTGCTGCGCCACGCTGAGATCCGAGAGCTTGATGCCGACGTAGGGAACCTCGACGTTGTCCTTGAACGCCTCGGCGACGTTGTCGTCACCGGTCTTGGTGGCCGACAGGATCGCGGTCGCCTGCTGGGCGCTGGTGAGAGAGTTCACCGCAGCCAGCGCGGCTTCGATCTCCTCGTCGAAGAGCACGATCGTGCCGTAGGTCTCGTTCGCGATCGTGGTGGGTTCCGAACCCCAGAACGTCGGGGTCATCACGACCTGGTCACCGAGGACGAAGTAGTTGATGACCTGGTGGTGACCTTCGAACTGCCACCCCCAGGGGTCGGTCTGCGACGGGGTACCCATGATGGTGAAGTTGTAGCGGCCCTCGTAGAACTGGTCGGTCTGCTTCAGCTGGACACCGGCGATGCCGTTGACGCGCCGGATGTTCTCACTCATGGTCAAGCCACGCGCGGACAACCCGGCGGCGAGCAGTTCACGCCCGGCCAGCAGTTGAGCCGGGGTCAGGGCCGAGACCTCGACCCCTTGACGGGTGTAGGAGTGGATGTTGCTCCACAGCCGGAACTCGTCCGTGGTGTAGTCGGTGGGGTCGATCTCGAAGACGGTGGCGGTGCGCTGGGTGTCGGTCAACGAGGCCAGAAACGCCGTGGCCGCCGCCACGACCGGGGCGGTGGAGACCCCGGTGGAGTGGATGGAATAGAGGTCCGGGATCACGGTGCCGTCGGTGGTCAGGCCGACGAACGCGTCCAGCGTCTCGGTCATGCCACCACCGCCACCTCCCGGCGCAGTGCCGTCACCGGGCGGGGTGGGGACGGTCGCAGCGGTGGCCGCGGAAGCACCCATGACGGCGAATGCGGTGGCACCGGCACCGGCCATGGAGTAACGCAGGAAGGAGCGGCGGACGAAGTCCCGACCGGTCTGGGTCTCGAACAGGACGGGATCGACCTGACTGAAGATCGGGTCGCTGTGGGCGGCCGAACGGGCACGGTGATCATGGTGGTGTTCGTGGCGGGACATCACATTCTCCATCGAGTGGCGGTAGGACGTTTCCGACCGTAGCCATCAGACCCGCCACTGGGTAGAGCTGGACGAACACGCAGGGTGATTACTTGGCCGACACACAGGGAGACGGGTGCGTACCCACCGCGTCCAGTGGGCAGCCACCCCACTGATCAATATGCTGGTTACCGCGGACCGGCGTCATAGGGCGTGACCTGCGAAACCATGGAGAGTAACCCCCTACTCCGTCACCTTGAGCCGTCATGAGTTCGCTGCCGCTCCTGACGAGTCCGCACCACCGTGCCCGCCGCCGGCGGTGTACGGGCTGGAGACCTGCTCAACCGCGACTTCCACGCACCAGCACCCAACCTTGGGTGGGTGGCCGACTTCGCCTCCGTGCGCACATGGCGGGGTTTGTGTACGTCGCAGTGTTCGGTTTGGTGTGCACCACATCGGATGGGTGGTTGACGAGGCCGGCCTGGCAGCTCTGTGGAGCCCGGGTGTCGGGAACGTCCACCACAACGGTGCTGGGCGTCCCCGTACGGTGATCCGGTTACGGGTGTGCTCCCCGTGGTGTCGAGGTGCTCGATTCGTGTCGACGCTGCCAGGTTCGCGAGATCACCAGCCCCACGTACCGGGCCGCGGGGTGCGGCCCGGTGCG
>JBPBQU010000009.1:0-12272 GCA_050955085.1 Janthinobacterium lividum
ACCCTGTGGGTGCGGGAGCGCTACGCGGAGGTGCGCGACCTCACGGCCTCCCGTCCCTGACGCCCCCGGCTCCGGAGTCGCCCCCGGGTCTGGGGTTGCCCCCGCAGGGGGGATCGTCGTGGGCTGTGCCGGCGCCACCCGCATCATCCGGGAGTTCTTGACCTCAGGGGAGGGCTCGTGTTGCGCGGCCAACCCTCGACAGGGAACACAAGAGCCCCGTCACTGTCACAGTGACGGGGCTCTCGCGAACATCATGGGATCCAGGTGGCCAGGAGCGGGGTCGAACCGCTGACCTTCCGATTTTCAGTCGGACGCTCTACCAACTGAGCTACCTGGCCGGGCCGTACCGGATGAACCGGTACGACGAGCGACCCCGACGGGACTCGAACCCGCGACCTCCGCCGTGACAGGGCGGCGCGCTAACCAACTGCGCTACGGGGCCTCAGAAAGGCCATGGCCTTGCTTGCAGAGAAAACACTACCGGATCCCTGCCGGTGTTCGTAACCACCAGCCGACCGAGCGGTCACTGCGTACCCCCAACGGGATTCGAACCCGTGCTACCGCCTTGAAAGGGCGGCGTCCTAGGCCACTAGACGATGAGGGCATGTCGTCGGCCCGAGACGTCACCATGAACCCGACCCGGACAGCTCCTCCAGCATAGGGGACCGGGATGGCGTCTCGTCCCCGGGCGGCAGCGACTACTCCCTGTGCCATCACCCGTCCTCGGATGGGCTGATCGAGTGAGGTGGTTGCAAGTTCCACCAACTACCCCGATCGTGTCCACGTGCAGCGCAGCGGCGGTACCCCCTACCCGGCAGAGGACTCTCCCCCCTCGCAGTCACCCGCCGGTGGTCCGGGTCTGACGCTGGCCGATCACGCGATCAGTGCGTTCCTGCACGCGCCCATCGCTGTCGCAGTATGTGAACCCGACGGCGTGGTGGCCCGGGTCAATGACGCGGTGACCCGGTTGCTGAGTTATCCCGCAGACGAGCTGGTGGGGAAAGACCTCTTCCGGTTCGTGGAGGAGGAGCTCCTCGGTCACGCCATCGCCGCCTGCACGTCCTTGCGCGACGGATCCGCGGAGACGATCGTGCACGACACCCGGTTACACACCAAGGACGGGCGCATCCTCGACGTCCGGGTGACGACCTCGGCCGTCAGAGCCGACTCGACATCCCACCCGCACACCATCATGCATCTGGAGGACACCACCGACCGGGAGAACCTGCGTCGGCGCCTGGAGCACGAAGCCAGCCACGACCCCCTGACCGGTCTGTCCAACCGGGCCCGCTTCCTCGACGAGCTGCAGCGAGCCCTGCCACGCGGCGTCCGCCACGGGCAGCCGGTCACCGTGTTCTACCTCGACCTCGACGACTTCAAGGCGGTCAACGACACCTTCGGTCACACCACCGGTGATCGACTCCTGGTCGCCGTCGGCCAGCACGTGCGCGACTCCATCCGGCCGGAGGACACCGCGGCCCGGTTGGGTGGTGACGAGTTCGCCGTCCTGTGCGAGGACACCTCTCCGGAAGAGGCGGCCCGCATCATCGAGCGACTGAAAGGTGGCTCCTGGACGACTGGACTCCCACGGTCGACGTCGGGCGCGGTGACGGTGACGGTCGGGGTGGCAACGTCACCCGTGGCCGGGCGCCATCTCGGTGCTGACGAGTTGTTGCACGCGGCCGATGCAGCCATGTACGCGGCGAAGTCCCACCAGCGGCACTGACCAGACCCTCGAGGTGCTGAGCAGCGGCGACCAGACCCTCGGTTCATCGCTCCGCTACGACCCTGTCGCGGTGGGGACGTGGGCCAGATTGGTGACCAGATCGGTTGCCAGTGACGCCGGCCAGGGAAAGAGTGGTGCAGTCCGTCTCAGCTCGGCCAGACCGTGCAACCCGACCCAGAGCGCGACGGCGTCCGCGGTGGGCGCCCGACTGCTCGAGGCGCCCTCGTCGACGCAGTCCTGCACGAGGTGCGCGAGGACCTCGAACGCATTGAGCCCGAGGTTGCGTAGTCGTTCGTCGCGCTCGGCGTCACCGGAGCCGAGGGCCGCCGTGGCGTTCCACACCCCGCCGAGCATGAGTCGGTAGCGCTGCGGGTGATCTCGGGCGTAGGCGAGGTATGCCTCGCAGGTGCCGAAGAGGCGGGCTGTCGCTGCGCCATCGCCGGAGGTGGCGCCATCGCGGCCGACCTCGAGGTCGGCGCGCAACTCGGTGAAGGCGTCCTCGACGGCGGCGTGGAGCAGATGGTCGAGGTCGGGGAAGTGGCGGTAGATCGAGGGCGCGGCGATCCCCGTGCGGCGTGCCACCGCTCGCAGGGTCACCGCCTCCGCCGGTCCTTCGTCCAGCAGCGCTTGCACGGCGGCGAGGATCTCCTCACGTAACCGACCGCCTTCTCCTCGGGGATTACGGGTCCGCGCGGGCGCGGTGCCGGTCGGCTCTGTAGTCACAGCTGTGACATTACGCCTGTTACCTCTGTCGGGAAGGTGGGTGATCATGTCCTCGTCGGGCCTTGCGGGGCAGACCTAACGTACGTAACCTTACATGCGTCAGCACAACAGGAACGGAAAGGGCCGACCATGGACGTCACCACCGGCACCATCCCGGTCTGCGCAACGCACGTCGTGTTGCCGGGCAAGGTCGAACCCGAAGGCCTGCAGATCAGCACCGGGAATATCGCGGTGCCCGAAGCAGGCCACGTCGTCCTCGCGATGGAGGCCACCGGAGTCTCCTTCGCCGAGCAGCAGATGCGCCGCGGGAAGTACTACGATCAACCGCCCTTCCCCTTCGTGCCCGGTTACGACCTCGTCGGCACCACCGTCGCGCTCGGTGCCGGCGTCGACCCCGCCCTGCTCGGCCGACGCTTCGCAGCCGTCACCAAGACCGGTGCCTGGTCCACCCACGTCGAGGTCGCCGCTCGCGCCCTGCTGCCCGTACCCGCCGCGGCAACCGTGCAGGACATCGAATCCCTGGTCGTCAACGGCATCACCGCCTGGCAGTTGCTGCACCGCACCGCGAAGGTCCGCCCGGGCGCCACCATCGTCGTCCTCGGGGCCAACGGCGGTGTCGGCAACACTCTGGTGCAGCTCGCCCGCCACGCCGGCGTCACGGTCATCGGTACCGCTTCCCCCTCCCACCACGACGCCCTGCGCGCCTTCGGTGTCACCCCGGTGGACTACCGCGACCCGGACGCCTACGTCCAGATCCGCGGACTCGCCCCCGCCGGTGTGGACGCTGTTTTCGACCACGTGGGCGGGGAGGGCCTGGTCGCCTCCTGGACGTTGCTGCGCCGCGGCGGCACCCTGGTCTCCTACGGCACCGCAGCCACCAAGGACGAGGACGGTAACTCCCAGCTCCCCGTACTGAAGGTCTTCCTCCGACTGGCCCTGTGGAACCTCCTGCCCAACGGCCGCGGCGCGCACTTCTACAACTTCTGGGCCGGGCGTCGGCACGCCGCACGCTTCCACGCCCGCCAGCGCGAAGCGTTCAGCGCAGTGATGGCCCTGCTGACCGACGGTTCCGTGACCCCGCAGGTCAGCGCCTGCTTCCCCCTCTCCCAGGCCGCCGCCGCCCTGCGCCTGGCCGAGTCGCGCACCGTGGCCGGCAAGGTCGTCCTCCTCCCCGATGTCTGAACCAGCACCCTGCTCACCAGGTACCGGCCCGAGGCCGACGTAACCGCACCCTGCACTTGTCCTCACCCACCGTGGCCCGTACCGGGTTCTCGTCCTGGCCGGCGGTGGTGCCCACCTGCCGGCGTCGGCGATCGAGGAGCGAGGAAGCAGGACAACTCGTCGCCCTCGGTGACGCGACCGGCGCGAGCATGGCGCAGGCGGACCGTCCCGGCATGGTGCAGAGTGGGCAGACCCAGGCCGAATCCGCACCACCGAACCCGGGAGGGACCCGCGTGGACCCCGTGCAGGCGTTGCGCCGCACCGCATTCCTCCTCGAGCGTGAGCAGGCCAGCAGTTACCGCGTGGAGGCGTTCCGCAAAGCCGCCGCGGTGCTCCTGGCCCTCGACGCCGGGGAGTTCGACGCCCGTCTGGGGGCCGGCACCCTCACCGAGCTGAGCGGCATCGGGAAGTCGTCCGCCGAGATCGTCACCCAGGCCGCAGCGGGCACCACCCCGCAACGGTTGCAGACCCTCGAAGACGCCGCAGGTCCCCTCGTCGAGGGCGGTGTCGCGATCCGGACTGCGATCCGGGGTGACCTGCACACCCACACCAACGCCAGTGACGGTGGGAGCCCGCTGGCCGAGATGGCGTTCACCGCGGCCGAGCTGGGGCACGACTACATCGCGGTCACCGACCACTCCGAGGGGCTCACGGTCGCGAACGGGCTGAATCGCGAACGCCGGGAAGGCCAACTGGCGCAGATCGCGGCGCTCGCCACCCCGCTCGCCCCGTTCAGACTGCTCTCGGGGATCGAGGTCGACATCGGCCGGGACGGCACGCTGGACTGCCCGCCCGATCTGCTGGACCGCCTCGACGTCGTCGTGGCGTCGGTGCACTCGGAACTGCGGATGCCTGCCGACGCCATGACCCGGCGGATGCTGGCCGCCGTCCGCGGTGGCCGGATGGACGTGCTGGGCCACTGCACCGGGCGGATGGTGAAGGGCGGCCACGGTCGGGTCGGGGCCAAGGGACGACCGCCCAGCGACTTCGATGCCGCAGCGGTCTTCGCGGCCTGTGTGGAGCACGACGTCGCGGTCGAGATCAACGCGCGCCCGGAACGCCTCGACCCGCCGCGGGCCCTGTTGCGCCAGGCCGTCGAGGCGGGATGCCTGTTCTCCCTGAGCACCGACGCGCACGCCCCGGGGCAGTTGGACTGGCAGCCCTACGGGTGCGCACGGGCCGAGGAATGCGGGGTTCCGGTGGACCGGATCATCACGACGTGGGACGTCGACCGGTTGACGGAATGGGTGGGTTCGCGGCGAGTTCGAGGCTGAAGGACCCCGAGGTCGAGACCACGGTGACCTCGCGCCCGTGCACGCGCACCGTCTCCGCGCCCGTCGTCACCGGTCCGTGCAGAGCCCGCACCTCGGTACCCGTAGCCACCAGGGCGGACAGCAGGACCACGGCCTCGGCGCCCGACAGCCCGGCGCACCGCCGGGTGGCGAGCAGATCCACCCAGCCGTCGCGGCGCGCCGCCTGCGCCGTGACGTCATCCAGCCCGGCGGCGGTGCTGCGGCCCCCGGTCGCGGTGGTCACCACGTAACCGGCCGGGCCCCACGGCTGCACCCGCAGCCGCAGCGGGTGCAGCAATCCCCCGAGGACCTTGCTGCGACGCAACACCTCGCGGGGGCCGCGTCCGGCGACGACGTCCTCCCACGGGCCACGGACCCGACCGCTGCCACACCCACCGCACACGACGCCCTCCTCCGTTGCGACGATCAGGGCATCACGTCGCCGGAGTTCGGCCCGAGGGTCTGCCCTACGTAGAGGTTCCCGCCCGGGTCGCTGGCGAGCAGGACGGCGGTGGGCGCGACCTCCTCGGGGAGCCCGAACCGGCCCAACGGTAGTTCCGCCTGTTTCGCGGTTTGCCACTGCGGGCTCAGCCCGTCGATCATGGGCGTCCGGACCGGGCCGGGGGCGATCGCGTTCACCAGGACCCCGTGCGGGGCGAGTTCGCGGGCCATGGCCTTGGTGAGTCCGAGCACCCCCGCCTTCGCCGCGCTGTAGTGGACGAGGGACTCACCCCCCTTGAGTGCGAGCTGGGAGGAGATGTTGATGATCCGCCCCCAGCCCGCGGCCACCATGTGGGGTGCCGCGAAACGGCTGCACAAGAACACGCTGCGCAGGTCGACGGCGATCATCTCGTCGAACGTCGCGACGTCCATCTCCAGCAGCGGGACCTCGGTGAGGATCCCGGCACAGTTCACCAGGACGTCGATCGATCCGGCCCGCTCCACCGTGCCGTCGACGGCGGCCCGCACGGCCACCGGATCGGTGACGTCGAGGGTTCGCACGTCGACGACGAAACCCTGTGCCTGGAACTGCGCCGCGGTGATCCGCAGTCGGACGTCGTCCCGGTCGGCGAGCACGAGCCGGGCTCCTTCCACACCGAACGCACGGGCGATCGCCGTCCCCATGCCGCTGGCCGCCCCGGTGACCAGGGCCACCCGTCCGTCGAGCTGTCCCACGATTCCTCCTTCAGCTGGGCCAGCGGACGCTCAGCCCGCCGTCCACGACGATGCTCTGACCGGTGACGTACGCGGAGTCCTGCGAGGTGAGGAACCGGATGACCCGCGCGGCCTCGTCGACCGTGCCGACCCGTCCGCGCGGGATGATCGCACCGGCGTCCGCGAGGCCCCGGGGGCCGAGGGAGTTCACCGGGTCCAACGACTGCGGGCTCTCGATGAGCCCGGGGACGACGGTGTTCACCCGGATCCCGCGCGGGGCGAGCTCCACCGCGAGCGAGCGGACCAGGCCCAGCACCCCGGCCTTCGCGGCCGCGTAATGGGCGTGCTCGTGCCAGCCGTAGACACCCCCCGCGATCGAGGACACCGCGACCATGGCCCCGGGCCCGGCCATCTGCGCCGCGCACGAGCGGAACGTCCGCATCACCCCGGTGAGGTCGACCGTGAGCATGTCGTCCCAGGACGCGTCGTCGAGTTCCGCCAGCGGGGCGCGACGCAGCACACCGGCTGCCGCGACGCCGATGTCGAGGCGGCCGAACTCGCGCACGGCGCTCGCGGCCAGCTGGTCGACCTGGTGTGGATCGGCCACGTCGGCGGCCACCGGGATGCAGCGCCCTCCCGCGCCCTCGACGAGCTGCACCGTCTCGGCGACGTCGTGCGGGTCGCCCGGGAAGTACCCGATCACGCAATCCGCGCCGGCACGGGCGTAGGCCACGGCGAGCGCGCGGCCGATGCCACTGCCGCCACCGGTGATGACGGCGACCTTCCCGTCGAGTTCGTCGTCCCTGCGCGGGGTCGGGCCGGTGACGCTGCTCACGCAACCACCCCCTCGGTGGCGGCGTTCTCGTCGGGGACACCGTGGGTGCGCCGGGTGCCCAGCATGACGATGCCCGACAGGAGCATGAACACCGAACCCGTGATGAGGGCCGCGGTTCGCATCCCCGTTCCCGAGGACAGCAGCACGGTCAACAGGGCCGAACCCGCGATGCCACCGACGGGGCCCATGACGTGTGCCACGTTCGTGCCCATGCCGCGGACCTGGGCCGGGAAGGACTCGCCCATGTAGAACAGCAGCGCCGCATAGGGGCCGGTGAGGAAGAACAGCGAGAGTGAGTAGGTGATGATCGTGTAGGTGCTCGAATCGGGTCCCAGCAGCATGGCGCCGGTGACCAGTGCGCCGATCGTCCAGCCCGCGATGATCGTCGTACGGCGGCCGATCCGGTCACCGATCCAACCGTGGAACAGGTACCCGCAGAACCCGATCGCGTTGGCCAGCACCAGCACGACAAGGGAGTTCTCGAAGCTGAAACCCTTCGCCTCGGTGAGGACGCTGGTACCGAGGACGGAGAACACCTGGATCGCCATCCAGTTGAACAACCAGGCCAGCGACAGGCAGATGGTGTGCCGGCGCAGCTGCGGGGTGAACACGTCGCGCACCTTGGAGGGGCGGTGGTCGGTCGTGCTCAGACCGTGCGCCGCGGCCAGCGATTCCGCCCCGGTGATGTCGCCGACCTGGCGTCGACGACGCACTTCCTTGATGGCGGCGAAACTGGGCGATTCGGGAAGACGGGAGGCGGCGATCGCGACGAGGATCGCCGGGACCATGGCGACCACGAACGTCCAGCGCCATCCCAGGTGCGGCAGGATGATCGCGGTGAGCCCGGCCGCGACGAGCGCGCCGACGGGCCAACCCGCCTGCACCACGCCGTACATGAATCCGCGACGTTTGGCCTTGGCGTACATCTCGTTGAGGTAGACCGCGTTGACGACCTCCTCCGAGGCCCCGAAACCCGAGAACGCACGGATGAGGACCAGGGTCACCGCACCCCCGGCCAGTCCGGTGAGGCCGGAGCTGATGGCGGCACCGAGGACGGTGATGATGAGGGCGCGCTTGCGACCGAACCGGTCGAGCAGGGTACCGACGATGAGAGAGACGAGGAACACCCCGACGGTCACCCAGGTGTTGACACCGGCCGCGAACGCGGTCGACCAGCCGAAGTCTTCGGCGATCTTCGGCAGCAGGGTGCCGAACAGCGTGTAGTCGTAGACCGAGAACACCCAGGCGAAGAAACACACGGCGGAGACGCCGAGCAGTGTTCTCGGGGTGATCACCCGGTTCCAGGGTTCGACCTGGAGGCGGTCGGTCTTCGAGGGGGTCGTGGGGGCGCTCATGCCGTCACCGTCCGGGGGGATCGCTGGGTGAAGTCGCGGGAGATGGCGTCGAACGTCGTCCAGGTGACACCGGAGTGGCTGCTGATGTGCTCGATGAGCCGTTCCAGGGCCATCAGGACCTGCGGACGACCGGAGACGTCCGGGTGGATCGTCATGGTGAACACCGCGTAGTCCATCTCGCGGTACACCCAGTCGAACTGGTCGCGCCACATCTGCTCGATGTCGCGCGGGTTGACGAAACCGTGGCTGTTGGGGCTGGACTTGATGAACATCATGGGCGGCAGGTCGTCGAGGTACCAGTTCGCGGGGATCTCGACGAGGTCGGTCTCCGCACCCCGGACGAGGGGTTTCATCCAGTCGGTCGCCGGTCTGTCGTAGTCGATGGGTGTCCAGCTGTCGCCGACGCGCACGTAGTAGGGCGTGAAATCGCGGTGCATGAGGGAGTGGTCGTAGGTGATGCCGCGGTCGAGGAGGATCTCGTTCGTGATGGTGCTGAACTCCCACCACGGCGCGACGTAACCCGTGGGGTTCTTGCCGGTGCGCGAGGTGATGAGGTCGACGCAGGTGTCGAGGACCGTCTCCTCCTGCACGCGGGACATCGCGATCGGATTCTCGTGGCTGTAACCGTGGACGCCGATCTCGTGCCCCGCGGCGACGCACGCGTCGAACTGCTCGGGGAAGGTCTCGACGGAGTGCCCGGGCCAGAAGAACGTCTGGGTGAGGTCGTAACGGCGGAACAGCTCGACGAGGCGGGGGACGCCGACCTCGCCCGCGAACATCCCACGGGAGATGTCGTCCGGGGAATCGGCGCCCCCGTAGGAACCGAGCCAACCACCGACGGCGTCGACGTCGGTTCCGAAGGCGACGAAGATCTCCTTGGGCATGGTGTTTCCTCCTGGCTGGGGTGAGGCTGGGCTGGGCTGGGTGTTCAGGGCCGCGCGATGGGAAGACCGTTCAGCATCTCGTCGAGGGCGTCCGGGGTTCCCTCGGCCAGCGCGACCGAGAGGAGCATGCGGGCCTGCCAGGGGCTGAGGTCCCCGGCGAGAAGGGCGCCCCCGCGGCGCAGTGCGGTGGCTCCGTCGGCATAGAGCGCGACGACGGGACCGACCGGGACACGGGTGGTGACGAGGACGGGGATCCCGGCGGCACTCACCTCGGTGACGGCTGCGGTGACCCCTGGTGGGGTGTTCCCCGCACCCATGGCCTCGATGACGAGACCACGGGCCCCAGCGGCGACAGCTGCGTGCACCAGGGCTCCGTCCGCACCGAGGTAGCTGCTCACGACGTCGACACGGGGGAGTTTCACCCCCTGCGGCAGGTGGCGTGCCGGGGTGCGCAGCGGTCGACGCAGCAGATGGACACCGTCGACCGCGATGCGGTGCGTGGGGCCCGAGGAGGGAGCGGCGAACGCCGCCGCCCGCTGGGTGTGGACCTTGCGCACCCCGCGTGCCGGGTAGGCCTCACCGTCGAAGACGACCAGTACGCCGCACTCCCGGGCGGAGGGGTCGCCGGCGAGGGTGAGGGCGGCGGCGAGGTTGGCCGGTCCGTCCGCCCCGATCGCGTCCGCCGCCCGCTGCGCGCCCGTGAGGACAACAGGACGCTCGTCGTCGTGGAGCAGGTCGAGCAGGAGGGCCGTCTCCTCCATGGCGTCGGTGCCGTGGGTGATCACGACACCGTCGGCGCCCTCGTCGAGGGCGTCTCGCACGCTGTGGTGCAGGGCGAGCAGGTCGGCAGAGGTCAAGGCCGAACTCACGACGGTCGTGAGGTCGAGGGTACGGATCTCCTCGACGTCACCGATCACCCCGGGGACGGCAGCCAGGAGGTCCCGGGCCCCGAGTCGAGCGGTCAGGGAGCCGGGATCGCCTGTGCTGGCGATGGTTCCACCGGTGGAGATGAGATGCAGGGTCACGAGTCGGGTCCTCCCCCGCGGTGTGCGAGATCGTTTCGCAATCGATTTCGGGGACACTACGCAAACGATTTCGGCCAAGCAAGGGATGTCACACGGAATTAACACGGGGGTCTGTCCGGCGGCCGGTTCGGCGTCGGGTACAAACAGTGGGTGAACTCCCTCGGGCCACAGGCCCCCGCCACCCTGTCGGAGGTGGCCCGGCTCGCGGGTGTCCACCCTTCGACGGTGTCGCGCGCTCTCGGGGCGGGCACCGGGATCGCCGCGGCCACCGTCCAACGGGTGCGATCCGTCGCCGCGGATCTCGGTTACCGACCCGACCCGGCCGCTTCCTCGCTGCGGACCCGGCGCAGTGGCCTCATCGGCGTCCTCGTTCCCAGGTTGACCGACATCGTTCTCGCGACGATCTACGAGGGGCTCGACGCGGTCGCCGCGGAACAGGGGTACCAGACCTTCGTCGCCAACACCTCGGACGAACCGGGGATCCGTCGCCGCCGACTCTCGGCACTGCTGGATCGCAGGGTCGACGGGGTCGTCCTCGGTGATGCCCGGCTCGAGGACGATCTGCTGCCCGAGATCGCGGCCCGGGGGTTGCCCTACGTTCTTGTCTCACGACGCAGCCGCGGGCATCTCTCCGTCACCACCGACGATCTCACCGGGGGGCGGCTCGCCGCCGAACACCTGCTGTCCCTGGGACACGAACGCGTCGCCGTGGCCGCCGGTCAGCCGTTCTCCAGCACCGGCGTCGAGCGGACGAAGGGTTTCCTGGACGCCTACGCGGCAGCAGGTCTGCCCGTCGCACCGGAGCTCGTCGTGAACTGCAGTTACGACGTCCGGGGCGGTCACGTCGCCACCCTGGAACTCCTGGACCGGGTTCCGCGGCCGACGGCCGTCTTCGCGGTCAACGACTTCGACGCCATCGGTGCGATGGGGGCGTTGCGTGAACTCGGCCTCACGGTAGGACGAGACGTCGCCGTCGTCGGTTACAACGACGTCTCGCTCGCCGCGGAACTCCCCGTTCCGCTGACGACGATCGCCTCGCCGATGGAGGAGATGGGGCGCCTGGGCATGACGCGGTTGCTGCAGCGCGCCAAGGGGGTCGACGTCCGTTCCACCCGGCTGAAACCTCACCTGGTGGTGCGCGAGTCCTCCGGTCCCCCCCTTCGCTGACGCTTCGACCGGCGTCGACGCGTTCCCCGTGCCTCACCCGCAGGAACTTACGTGCCACCGTCTCGGGAGAACCGGTGGCGACGGTGCTGACCACGCACGTACACCACTCCCGTCGGGTGTGCGGTCGGTGTCGTCCGCGGTGGCGCAGGCCTTCCGCTGCGCGCCCACCGTCGGGCGCAGCACTGGCCGACCCAGCCGTGCGGTCGCAGAGTGGGGCCATGACCACCACGTTCATCACCGGAGCGAACAAGTCCCTGGGGTACGAGACCGCCCGCCGCCTCCTCGAACTCGGCCACACCGTGCTCGTCGGTGCCCGTGACCCCGAGCGGGGCCGGGCCGCCGCAGAGGCCCTCGGCGCGCGTTTCGTCCAGATCGACGTCACCGACGACGCGTCGGTCACCGCGGCGGCCGCCGACGTCGCCGCGCACGAGGGGTCCCTCGACGTCCTCGTCAACAACGCGGGGGTCAGTGGCCCGCAGAAACCCACCGAGGAACTCACGGCCGCGGACGCCACGGGCGTGTACGACGTCAACGTCGTGGGCGTCGTTCGGGTGACGCACGCGTTCCTGCCGTTGCTGCGGACCTCGGCGAACCCCGTCGTCGTCAACGTCTCCAGCGGCATGGGGTCCTTCGCCGCGACCCACGACCCGGACCGGGGCGAGTCCCATTTCGTCTCCCCGCTCTACACCTCGTCGAAGTCCGCGCTGACGATGCTCACCACGCAGTACGCGAAATCGCTGCCGGGCATCAAGGTGAACGCTGTGGACCCGGGTTACACCCAATACCGTTCAGTTAGAAGCCCGCAGGTGGTAGGTCGTCTCGTGGGTCGGTTGCGGCCAACTGGCGTGGTGGGCTCGTTTGACCTGCCACTTCGGCATTTTCCGCTTGA
>JBPBQU010000010.1:0-11972 GCA_050955085.1 Janthinobacterium lividum
CCGGGCGGGTCGTTCCTCCTGGCCGGACCTGCCCGGCGGCCTTCCCGCCGAGCTGCAGGACGCTCTGGGGGCTGCCGAGGACGGCGGGCGCACGACGCTGGTCGTGACGGGTGACGACGTGGCGCTTGGCGTCCTCGCGGTCGCCGACACCGTCCGCGACACCAGCGCGGCGGCCGTCGCGGCCCTGCGCGCGCTGGGGTTGCAGCCCGTCCTGCTCACCGGGGACCACGAGCGCACAGCCCGCGCGGTGGCCGCCACCGTGGGGATCGAGACCGTGGTGGCCGGGGTCGGGCCCGAAGGCAAGGTCGCCCACGTCCGCGCCCTGCAGGCTGCGGGCCGGGTGGTGGCCTTCGTCGGCGACGGGGTCAACGACGCGGCCGCGCTGGCCCAGGCCGACCTGGGGATCGCCATGGGCAGCGGCACCGACGTGGCCATCGAGGCGGGTGACCTCACCCTGGTACGGGCCGACCTGCGCAGCGCCGCGGACGCCGTACGCCTCGCCCGTCGCACGCTCGCCACGATCCGCGCCAACCTGTTCTGGGCCTTCGCGTACAACGTCGCCGCGATCCCGCTCGCGGCGGCCGGGCTGCTCAGCCCCGTCGTGGCCTCGGCGGCGATGGCCTTCTCCTCGGTCTTCGTCGTCACCAACAGCCTGCGGTTGCGGCGTTTCCGCAGCGCCGGAAGCCTGATCTGATCCCCGATCACCGAGACGTCCGCGCCCAGGCCCGCCGTGGCGAGCAGTTCGCCGAGGCCCACGAGGCCGGTCTGAAGAAGGTCGGGCGGGCAGGGGTGGCCGCGGAAGGGATCGTCTACCTGCTGGTCGCCTGGCTCGCCCTGCAGGTCGCCTTCGGTGGCGGCAGTGGGTCGGCGGACTCCAGCGGGGCCCTCGCGAAGATCTCCTCGACCCCCGTCGGGGTCGCCCTGCTGATCGTGCTGGGGCTCGGTTCGTGGCCATGTTCGCCTGGCAGGTCGTCGCGGCCATCACGGGCGAGAAGACCTCCCACCGGTTCAGCGCGGTCGTCAAGGCTGTCGTCGCCGCGGCACTCGCCTTCTCCTGCTTCAGGTTCGCCACCGGTGACGGGTCGTCCCCCGGGCAGCAGCAGCAGACGCTGACCCAGCGGGTGCTGGAGGCCCCGGGTGGCACCGTCCTCATCGTGGTGGCGGGTCTGGTCATCGTCGGTGTGGGGGTCGCCACGATGGTGCGCGGTCTGCAGCAGAAGTTCGCGGACAAGGTGGAGGGTTCGCTCTCCCCCGGGCTGACCGCTCTCGGGGTGGCCGGCTGGGTCGCGCGCGGAGTGGCCTTCGCCGTCCTCGGCGCCCTGGTCGTCACCTCCGCGCAGGGGGACACCGCCAAGTCCCGAGGTCTGGACGCGGCCTTCCGCGAGATCGCCTCCCAGCCCTACGGGGTCCTCCTGCTGACGTTGGTGGCCCTCGGGGTGGCCGCCTACGGTCTCTTCGAACTCAGCACGGCCCCCCGCCGCAGCCGGGTGTGACCCGCTCCGGCTAGCCCGTTCGGATGACTGGCCGAGTCCTTTCGGCCGGGTGGCCATCCGATGACGTCGCCGCGGCGAACTCAGGCTGTCCTCACCCCCGCTCAGGTACCGTGGAGAGTGCTGGACACCGGTGGCTCGACGGGGCCACCCGAGGACCGAGGAGGAGGGCAAGAGCGTGTCGCGAAAGATCATCACTCCCGAGGACATCCGCGACCACGTGCTGCGCCTGGGCGAGAAGCACCCGCCCATCACCCTGGAGTCGGTGGACCGCACGGTGCGCGACCCACGCCGGGTCCGCACCGACTTCGGCCACGTCATCGACTACCTCGCCCGCGTCGAGCTCGAGGTCGATCGCAACGTCCTGGAGCTGTTGACGCTGTTGCCGGACGTGTCCGAGACCGACCGGCTCTTCTACGCCGACGTGTGGCAGCCGCAGGAGATCCAGCACGGGCTCATCCTCGACCGCCTGCAACAGGACATCGACATCGCGCCGGCTGATCCGAACACCGACGAGGTCAGCGCGAAGATCCGCCTCCTCGGAGCGCTCGCACACCTCAAGCCCGTCCAGGAGGTGGCGCGACTGCTCTACTACCTGACGGGTGCGGCGACGGAGAAGTCCGCGGTCGTCGCCTACAACATCCTCGTCGACGGCCTCGACCGCATCGGTGAGGACGCGATCTCCAAGACGATCGTCGCCCCGATCCGGCGTCAGGAACCCGGTCATTTCGCCTTCTACCGGCTCTCGGCGACGCAGATGATCCAGGAGAACCTCCTGGCGCCCTGGCAGTTGCGGCTTACGAAAGTGCTGCGCCGCAGGTCGTTCATGCCGGTCGGGGCGCACACCGCACTGCACCGCGCCCAGTTCGGTGGTGTCCTGCAGACGCTCGGCCTCGCCGATCGCCTCGAAGACTTCACCGCCCAGATCGGCCTCGTCGAACACGAGTTGCTGTGGGCGCGTGAGCAGGGCATGAAGGTGCCCGACTACATCCTGGCCGCGATGAAGGACGCCGTGGAGCAGTTCAAGGCACACGGCAGCGAGCTCCTGCTCGGACCCAGGGCCGCCACCGCCTGAGCACCGGATAGCGTGCTTCGGTGCCCCTGAACGACCTGCCCCTGCACGAACTGCGCGGTTACCGCGGCGACGTCGCCGAACCCGAGGACTTCGACGCGTTCTGGGCCGAGAGTCTGACCCGGGCGCGGACCCACGACCTCGACGTGAGGCTGACTCCCGCACCCGGTCCGCGCCTGCCCGCCCTCGACGTCGACGACGTCCGCTTCACGGGCTGGGGCGGGGTGCGCATCGCCGCGTGGCTGGTGCGGCCGGCCCACGTCGCCGGTCCGCTGCCGATCGTGGTCGAGTTCATCGGTTACTCCGGCGGGCGCGGGTTGCCGGTCGAGCACACCGCCTGGGCCGCCGCGGGCTTCGCGCACCTCGTGGTCGACACCCGGGGCATGGGCCACGCGACACCCGACCCCGACACCAGTGCCACCAGCGGGCAGTGGGCCAACGGGTTCCTGACCAAGGGCATCGAGGACCCGACGACGTACTTCTACCGGCGAGCGATGGTCGACTGCGTCCGCGCGGTGGAGGCCGCACACGCGCTGCCCCGACTCGGTGTCGACGTCGACACCGCGCGCGTCGTCGTCCGCGGTGCCAGCCAGGGCGGGGCGTTCTCCCTCGCCGCGGCGGGGTTGTCGGGGACTGCGGTCGCGGCGGCGCTCGTCGACGTACCGTTCCTCTGCCACATCCGCCGGGGGGTCGACACCGCGCCGGGGGGTCCCTACCCCGAGGTCGTGCAGTATCTGCGCCGTCATTCCCGAGAGGCCGTCGAGCAGACGTTTCGCACGCTCAGTTACATCGACGGGGCCAACCACGGTGCTCGTGCGAGCGCACCGACTCTGTTCAGCGTCGCCCTGATGGACCCGGTCTGCCCGCCCTCGACGGTCTTCGCGGCCTACAACCGCTACGGCGGACTCGCCCCGGATCTTCCCGACAAGGAGATCGCCGTGTGGGAGTTCGGTGACCATGACGGGGGTGGTGCGCACCAGCTGCAACGGCAGCTGGAGTTCCTCCGGCGGCTGTGGACGTGAGCGACGATCATCCGCCGGTTGAGCCGGAACTCGATCCGTGGTCGCTGTCCCTCGTCGTGCGGGTGGAACGCGATCCCGTTCCCACCCACACGGATGTCCTGATCGCTGCCGCCCGTGCCGTCGTGCTCCTGCTGGCGGATGCGCGCACGAGCGACCCCGACGGTGAGTTCCATCACGCCGTCGCCGCCTGGCGTGGGCGCCGCATCCGCAAGATCTGCCGCCGCGCCCGCGGAGCGAGGTGGGCGCGAACAATGGGGTTGGCGCACGTCGAGGCGAGTAGCGGTGACGCGGTCGTCCGCGTCTTCGTTCCGCACCCCCGCGACGAGGTTCCCGACCTGCTGCGCCCGTTGCAGGTCGGCGGACTCGACCTCGACGACCCTACCGACCCAGTGTCACCCGGCCCGGACGGCGTCCTGACCATCCGCCTCACCCCCGGGGTCACGATGACGACGGGCAAGGCGGCAGCGCAGGTCGGGCACGCCGCGCAGTTGGCGTTCGAGCGGTTGCCCACTGACGTGGTGGACCGCTGGCGACGGGCCGGGTTCGGGGTCAGGGTCGTCACCGGTCACCCGGTGCTGGCGAGAACCCGGCGCATCGATGTGCGCGACGGCGGGTTCACCGAGGTCACCCCCGGAACGGTCACCGCGAGTGCGGGTTTCGAGGGGAAAGTCTGACCTACGGGTTCACTACCGGAGCCGCTCAGACGTTGCGGGCCTCCCAGGTGAGTTTGAAGTTCACGGCGTCGGTCATCTGCCCGTTGTTACCACCGGCGGCACCGAGGTCGGGCAGGTTGTAACCGAGGCGGTAGGTCACCGTGTCGCCCGTATGCAGGGTAGCGGGAGCTGCGATACCGGTGTCCCAGGAGTACCTGGCGGTGTTGAGCGCCTTAGGAGTTCCCGAGGCATAGATGTTCGTGAAGCTCGACGAGGTGGCACAGGTGGAAGTCTGGTCACCGGCGACCTGGTCGACGGTCAGCGCGAGCCTGTCCTCGAGGTTGTCCCCCGTGTTGTTCGTCGTGTTCGTCGCGGTGTAACCGGTGAGGTAGAACCTCGCGGTCGAGTCCACCGTTCCGGTGTAGGTGACCAGGGTGCAGGCGTAGGTGACGGTGGCGCCCGGCACGATGTTGGAGACCGAGAAGGGTGTCGACACCCGACCGTTGGTCAGGTTCACGGAACCGGCCGTGAAGGACGTGTCGGCCTGGGTCGTGGCGTTGAACGCTGCGTAGGACCCACCGAAGATCAGGGCGGACGCCCCGACGATCGAGACGGGGACGATCGCGGCGGCCACCGCCTTGCGGGTCCGGCTTGTCGTGGACATGGAACTCCTCCTGGTGTGGCGGGGATGGCCCGCGCATCGTGTCGGTCGCGTCCGGTTCGTACAGGTAATGGATCGGGATCCCGACACCAGGACTGGATACCTCCAAGCGGGTGGCGTTCCCTGTCTCGTGCCCCCTGCACACGGTTGACGGTGTCGACCACCGTGGACCCGCACCGAGGACCCGGTCGAGACGATCGAGGTCGGCGGTTATCACCCCGAGCGTGTCGAGGACCCGACCACCGTTGGGCCACCCGGGTACACAACGCGCCGGAAAACCCGCAGGGGGCTCAACGCGGCGCGAGCGTCAGCCGAGAACGACTGGGAGGTACCCGAGAACCAGCTATCGGAGGGGGTGAACAGGTGAGGGAACAGGAACGGAAGAACATCCTGCGCTCCGTGCCGGGTGTCGTTCTCCCTGCTCTCGCCCTGCTCGTGGCTCTGCTCCTCGCCGCGGCCGGTGGCATCACCTCGGTGCTCCACGACCGGACGGCGTCCGCCACCACGGCCACGCTCACCGCCATCGGACACAACGGGTTGTTCGAGCAGAGCCTGCTGGTGCCCGGCCACCCCGAGGTCAGGTGCGTCGACGTCGCACTCACCGCCGGCGGGGGTGAACGAGCCGCAGACCTCGTCCTGTCGGCCGACGTGAGCGGTGCGCTCGCCGACGACGTCCACCTGAGTGTCGACGTGACCCGCACAGCGGACTGCACCGGCACCTCCCAGCGCATCTACGACGGCGCGCTGAGCGGCCTCACGCCCGCCGTCAGCACCGCGGGAACCACCACCGCCGACCTCAGCACCGGTGCGGCCCACCTCGGTTACCTGTTGACCGCCACCCTCGAGGACCGCGCCGTCGCGGGAGCCACGGCGAGCGCACGGTTGCACTGGACGGCGGAGTCGAGCGAGATCATCCTCACCCCGTCGCCCACCTCCACCCCACCAACCCCGACCTCGACCCCGCCAACCCAGACCCCGGCCACGGTGGAGCCGGTGGAGCCGACCCCACCGACCTCGGCCCCAGCGACAGCGTCACCACCGACACCCGGGGGATCTACGACGACCCCCACGACGGCGCCGACCATGCCCACGACGACACCCTCGTCGACACCTCCGTCGAACACCCCGACGACCGTCGTGACCAGCAATCCCACGAGTCGTCCGACGTCCCCCGTCACGTCGACGTCGACCGCCACCCCGACCTCCCCGTCGACCTCCGCGGTGACGCCGACCACCAACCGGGCGACCGGCCCTACGACCAGTCCTGCGACGACGGCCACGGCGGGCCCGCTGCCCAGTTCAGCAACCAGCACCGGGTCCCGGCAGAGCCGCGGAAAGCCGAACCCCTCGGCGAGCGGACGCTCCACAGCCGAACCCTCGGCGGGTGGAGTCTCCGAGGACGACCCCTACGAACTGCACGCCCGTCTCACGACCGCCGCCCGAGCTGCCCTGCAGCACAGCGGGATGCCCCTGCTGCTCCTCGCCGCGTTGGCGATGTTCCTGTTCTTCGCCGGTCGTCTCACCTCTCGGCGACCGGCGTCCACCCTGGACCGAAGCCGTCGACTGCTGGTGATCAGCGTGGTGCGCTTGGGGGGCCTGCTGCTACCCACGCTCTGGGCACTCCTCGTCCCGCAGTGGCGGGATGCGGTCACCGGGCCGTTGGGGGTCACCGCCCTCGTCCTGCTGGGGACCGCCACCGCCACCCCCTTCACCCGGCGCTTCACCCGCATCCCCGCCGGTCTCGGCCCCGCCGTTCTCTGGGTGACCGCTCTCGCCGACGCGGCCTGGCTCGACGCGGCTTTCCGCTGTTTCGGTGGGTTCGGAGGTCCGGTGCCCTGGGTCGTCCTCCTCCAGGCCCTCGTCCTCACGGTGCTCATCTCCCCACGAGCGGGGGTGGCCATCGCGGCCTGGCACCTGCTCGTCGTGTTCCTCGTGCTGGAAGGCGACCTCGCCGGCGTGTTCGGGCGGAGGCTGCTGCACGTCGAGGGCACCACCGCGGCGAGCGCCGCAGTCGTGCTCGTCCTGCTGACCCTGATCACCGCGGTGATCACCATGGTGCGTTCCCACCGGCACGCACCAGTCGTCGGGGAGGTGTCCCCATGAGTGCGATGAGCGCAGAACCCGGCACACCGCAGGCCTGGGAACGGCGGTTGGACACCACGTCCTGGTGGGTACGGACCCTCGCCCGGGTGGGCCTGTGGATGGTGTTCACCCTGCTGATGTGGTCGGTGCTGCCCATGCTCGTCGGCTGGCCGGCGCGGGTGGTCATGAGCGGTTCGATGCTTCCCCTGCTGACCCCGGGTGATGTCGTCGTGGCCCACCCGCTGGACGACGCCACCGTCCGCGCCGGCCAGGTGATCATCTTCGAGGACCCCTCCGAACCGCGGACCCTCGTGCACCGGGTCTTCGCGGTCGACGGCAACATCGTGACCACGAAGGGTGATGCCAACCCGACGCCGGACTCGACACCGCTGGAGAAGACACACATCCAGGGCAAGGTCTGGCTGCGGATCCCCCTCGTGGGACTGCCCCGGCTGTGGATCGCCCACCACGACTTCAGGGCCCTCGGCGGGGCAGTTGCGATGATCACCGGACTGCTGATCGCCGCCGTCGACTGGCGCCGACCGAGCGACGCACCGACGGCCACCGTCTCCGAGGCGCAGCCCGTCTGAGGTCGAGGACGCCGGGACCTACTTCTTGGCGGCTTTCGCCTTGTCCCCGGCGGCATCGGAGGACAGCGCGGCGATGAAGGCTTCCTGGGGGACCTCGACCCGGCCCACCATCTTCATCCGCTTCTTCCCCTCCTTCTGCTTCTCCAGCAGCTTGCGTTTACGGGTGATGTCCCCGCCGTAGCACTTCGCGAGAACGTCCTTGCGGATCGCGCGGACGTTCTCGCGGGCGATGACCCGCGCCCCGATCGCGGCCTGGATGGGCACCTCGAACTGCTGACGCGGGATCAGGTCCTTGAGCTTGCCGGCCATCATCACGCCATAGGCGTAGGACTTGTCGCGGTGCACGATCGCCGAGAAGGCGTCGACCTGTTCGCCCTGCAGCAACACGTCCACCTTGACGAGATCCGCGGCCTGGTCGCCGTCCACGTCGTAGTCGAGGGAGGCGTACCCACGGGTGCGCGACTTCAGCTGGTCGAAGAAATCGAAGACGATCTCGGCCAACGGCAGCCGGTAACGCATCTCGACGCGGTCCTCCGAGAGGTAGTCCATGCCCTGGAGGTCACCGCGGCGCTGCTGGCACAACTCCATGATGGCGCCGATGAACTCCGCGGGGGCGAGCACGGTGGCCCGCACCACGGGTTCACGGACCTCCGCCACCTTGCCGTCGGGAAACTCCGACGGGTTGGTGACGGTGACGATCTTCTTGTCCTCCATCGACACCTCGTACGGCACGCTCGGTGCGGTCGAGATGAGGTCGAGGTTGAACTCCCGCTCGAGACGTTCCCGCACGATCTCGAGGTGCAGCAGTCCGAGGAACCCGATGCGGAACCCGAACCCGAGGGCGACGGACGTCTCGGGTTCGTAGGACAGCGCCGCGTCGTTCAGTTTGAGCCGGTCCAGGGCATCGCGCAGCAGCGGGTAGTCCGACCCGTCGATGGGGTACAACCCGGAGAACACCATGGGCTTGGGGTCACGGTAACCACCCAGCGCCTGCGTCGACGGTTTCGACGCGTTGGTGACGGTGTCGCCGACCTTGGACTGGCGCACGTCCTTCACTCCGGTGATCAGGTAACCGACCTCGCCGACGCCGAGGCCCTTGGAGGGCGCCGGTTCGGGAGAGCTGACACCGATCTCGAGAAGCTCGTGCGTCGCCCGGGTGGACATCATGACGATCTTCTCGCGTGGGCTGAGGCTGCCGTCGATGACGCGGACGTAGGTCACGACGCCGCGGTAGGTGTCGTAGACGGAGTCGAAGATCATCGCCCTGGCCGGGGCGGTCGCATCCCCGACCGGGGCCGGGATCTGGCGCACGATCTGATCGAGCAGGGGTTCCACACCCACCCCCGTCTTGCCCGACACCCGCAGGCAGTCCTCGGGCTCGCACCCGATGAGCTTGGCGAGCTCCTCGGCGAACTTCTCCGGCTGCGCTGCCGGCAGGTCGATCTTGTTGAGCACCGGGATGACCGTGAGGTCGTTCTCCATCGCGAGGTAGAGGTTCGCCAGGGTCTGGGCCTCGATGCCCTGCGCCGCGTCGACGAGCAGCACGGCACCCTCACAGGCGGCCAGTGACCGCGAGACCTCGTAGGTGAAGTCGACGTGACCGGGAGTGTCGATCATGTTGAGGGCGTAGTCGGTGCCGTCGAGTCCCCACGGCATCCGTACGGCCTGGGACTTGATCGTGATGCCGCGCTCGCGCTCGATGTCCATCCGGTCGAGGTACTGCGCACGCATGGCCCGCGCGTCGACGACCCCGGTCAGCTGCAGCATGCGGTCGGCCAGCGTGGACTTGCCGTGGTCGATGTGGGCGATGATGCAGAAGTTGCGCAGCAGCTCCGGCGGCGTCGAGGCGGGTGCCGGAGCGTCGGCGGCCATCGGGGACACGGGCGGGAGGGACCTCTCGTCGACACGGTGATGAAGCGCCCATCGTCGCACGTCCACCCGCACGAGCACCGCGCACGGAACCGGAGCGGTCCGGGCGCCGTCCCAGTGCCACGGTCACCGTGACCGCTCCCCGCAGGAGGTGCCCGATGCACGACGTGATCCCCCGACACCGCCCGACCCGACTTCTCGTCCCCGCCCTCGCTCTCGCTCTCACCCTGGTCCTGGGGGTCGCTGGCTGCAGCGGCAGCGGAGCGGGCAGCGGCTCCTCGGGCGACGCCTCCTCCGCCGGATCGCAGGCCGGCACCGACGTCGGCGCGGGGATGGCAGCCGGTGGGGACGTCGCGGCTGCCGCGTCGGTCGGTGCCGCGGCCGGCGCAGCCTCCCCCACCGCCGTGGACGCGGCAGCGCAGGCACGATCGGTCGTGTCCACCGCCACCGTCGCCGTCCGGGTGGACGATCTGCCCGCCGCGAGCGCCGCGCTGCAGCGTCGCGTCCTCGACGCCGGGGGGCTGGTGACCTCGAGCCGCAACGGCACCTCCGTCGACGACCGGCAGGCCCAGCTGACGCTGCGCGTGCCCTCCACCGCCTTCGAGGCGACCCTGGACGCGGTGGCCGCACTGGGTGAGCAGACCGAGCGGAGCACGACGGCGGCCGACGTCACGGCCGAGGTGGCCGACGTCGACAGCCGCGTCACCTCCGCACAGGCCGTGCTGGTGACCTTCCGGCAACGCCTCCCCCAGGCCGTCACGATCCCGGACATCCTGGCGATCGAGAACGAGATCGCCACCCGGCAGGCCGACCTGGAGGCATTGCAGGCGCGCCAGCGCGTGCTCGCCGACCAGGTCGCGCTGGCCACCATCGACGTGGCGCTCACCGAGGGGGCCCCGACGTCGCTCACTGCCGCCGACCAACCCGGGTTCACCGGTGGCCTGAGCGTGGGCTGGCACGCACTGGGCCGCTTCCTGCGGGTCGCCACGCTCGTCGTGGGGGCAGTGCTGCCGTTCCTCCTACCGGTGGCGATCGTCGGCGTACCGCTGCTCGTGCTGCGTCGGCGGCGCGCTCGTCCCGCCCCCGGTACACCCAGCTAGCCAGCACGTACACCCAGCTAGGCGGCTTACACCCAGCTAGGCCGGTGCGGGGCTGGTTCGCTTGAACCGGCACACGACGACGAGCGCACCCATCGTCAGGACGGCCCAGGCGAGGAGGACCAGTCGCGGCCCCCAGCGCTCGGTGTCGGGGAAATAGGCGGCGGAGCGCAGGGCGCTGACGGTGGCGCCCGAAGGGAGCCAACGGTGCAGGAAACCGAACGGCTGGGGCAGCAGCGCCGCCGAGACGGCACCGCCCGAGGAGGTGTTGCCCAGGAGGATGAACAGCGCCCACGTCGGCAGCAGCGCCCACCGCCCGATGAGCACGCTCATCGTCCCTGCGAACGAGGCTGCGGTGATCATCTGCAGACCCAGCGCCCACCACGTCTCGAGGAAGGGCAACGGCAGCCCGAGGAGGCGCACGGAGGCGAAGACGATCAACAGACCTCCGAACGCCGCCAGCACCACCGTGATGACGACCCACGCGCGCAGGCTCAGCGGTTTCGCGTTGACCCGCAGCTGGAAGGCACCGACGAAACCGATCACCGTCGCGGCGATCGTGACGTAGAACGCCGACAACCCCGAGGGATCACTGCTGGGCAACGGGTGCAGATCACTCGTGCGCAGCTCGGTTCCGGTGGCTTGCTGGGCAGCCGCTGACGCCTGCCCCAGCACTCTGGCCACCGACGCGCCCGAGGCACTGCTGATCTCGAGGGTGTCTGCCCCACCGGGGTCGACGACGACGACGGCGTAGACCTTCTGCTCCTGCACGCCGCGCTCGGCCTCCCGGGTGGAGACGAACTCGGTGAGGACGAGACCGTGCGAGGTCGCCGTGACGAGCTCCCGGACGTAGGGATCCTGCGACGCCGCCGCGCCGACCACGCCGACCGGGATCGCCCGGGCGGTGGGCCGGCCCAGCGCGTCGAGGTAGAGCGAGGCGAAGAGAGCCCCCATAACCGAGGCGATGAGGACGACGACGGCAGCGGCGCGAAAGGACGGGTTGCGCCACGGGGCGACGGGCGTCACCCGTCGAGGCCGGGGTGGCGGCACGTGCTCGCGGAGTAGAGGCTGCGCCCCGAGACCCTCCGAGGGTCCCTCCGGGCATCAGACGTCCATGTCACCGAAGTCGCCCCCACCGTCGTCGAAACCACCCCCGCCGTCGGAACCCCCGTCGTCGAACCCCCCGTCGTCGAACCGTCCGCTGTATCCACCACGGTCGTCGCCACCCTCGTCGTACCCCGCGTCGACACCCTGCTGCTCGCCGGCCTCGTAGGCCTGGTCGTCACCCCAGTGCTCGTTGCCGAAGTCGTCGGGGATCAGGGCATCGGCGATCGCGCTGCCGACGAAGGCACCGGCCACGCTGGTCAGCAGGGTCCCGCCCAGACCCATGCCCCACCCCCCCCACCCCCACCCCCCCCCCCCCCCCACCCCCCCCC
>JBPBQU010000011.1:0-11866 GCA_050955085.1 Janthinobacterium lividum
GTTGAGCGTTAACTACGGGCGCATCGAGGCCATTCGCGACGTCTCGTTCAAGGTGCCGCAGGGCGGGATCGTGACCCTCATCGGAGCCAATGGCGCGGGTAAGACCACGACGTTGAAGACGGTCTCGGGACTGCGCACCGTCCGCACGGGCAAGATCATGTTCGAGGGCGAGGACATCACCAAGGTGCCTTCGTACAAGCTCGTCCAACGCGGGTTGTGCCAAGCCCCCGAAGGGCGGGGGACTTTCCCGGGGATGACCGTCGAGGAGAACCTCGACATGGGCGCCTACACCCGCAAGGACCGACGCACCCCGGCCTACAAGAGTGACCTGGATCGGGTGTTCACGCTGTTCCCGAGACTGCTGGAACGGCGCTCCCAGTCCGCGGGCACGATGTCGGGTGGGGAGCAGCAGATGCTCGCCATCGGTCGGGCGCTCATGAGCCGGCCGCGGGTACTGCTGCTGGATGAGCCGTCGATGGGTCTGGCGCCCAAACTCATCCAGCAGATCTTCTCGATCATCGTGGAGATCAACTCCCAGGGCACGACCGTTCTGCTCGTCGAGCAGAACGCGGCCCAGGCCTTGCGCACGGCTGACGTGGCCTACGTCCTCGAGACAGGGTCGGTGGTGCGCCAGGGGACGGGTGCCGAGCTCGCAGCAGATGATTCGATTCGGGCCGCGTACCTCGGCGGAGACGTCTGATCGCTCATCGGTGTGTCATGGCGGGGCTCCGAGGTCCGGTGTCGGGCCTCGGAGCCTCGTGATGGCGGCCACGAAAGACACGTCCTCCCTCGAGGTGTTCGTGACGATCACCGCCACGACGGGCGCGGGGCCGGTGAACTCTGGGAGGACCTGACTGTCGGGATGGACCGCCTGGATCGTCGATTCCGGGTCCGCGCACCCATCGGCGGTCGTGAGCTGCGTCGGCCCACCCCGGTCAGCGAGATCGACCACGGTCCCGGATCGGGCGAACCGTGGTCGCAGACCTTCATCGCAGTCCTCGTCGCAGACCGGCGCGGAGGTAGAACCCTCCAGTGCCAGGTCTCTCGCGTCCGGTGGCCAGCTCAGGGGCTGGCTGACGGTGCGGGAGCGAGGTCCGGCGCCGACCGGCCACCGGGATGGGTGCGAGCACCCCCATCCGCGCGGCGCTCCTGGCCACCTCGGACGACGACGGTCATCGGGTGCGTGCCAATCGGGCCAGATCTGCGGCTGCCGCGTCCCAGGTCGGGTGCGTGAACGTGAAACCCGCATCGAGCAGTCGTCCGGGCACGACCCGCCGGCTCTTGAGCAGGAGTTCGGTGTCCGTGCGCAGGGCGAAGGCGCCGATCTCGGCCATGAACCGGGTGGCCGGTAACCCGATGGGGCACCTCCAGGCGCGTCGCAGCGAGCGCATCAGTTCCTGTTGTGGGACCGGGTCGGGGCTGGTGACGTTGACCGGCCCGTCCAGATCCTCACGCTCGAGCAGGAACAGCACGGCCCGCACGAAGTCCTCGCCGTGGATCCAGGAGACGTACTGTCGCCCGCCGTCCACAGGGCCGCCCAGACCGAGACGCGTCATCCAGGAGAGGTAGTCGAACACCCCGCCGCGGTCAGGGGTCATCACCATCGCGGTGCGCAGTGCCACGCGTCGGGTCTGCGCGGTGGGGGCGGCTGCCTGGGTCTGCTCCCACCGGCGGGCGATCCGGGTGCTGTATTCCCAGTAGAGAGGCGTATCGGGTTCCGCACCGCCGATGATGCCGTTGGCCTCGGTGTGGGCCAGGTCGTCGGGCCGGGAACGGGCATCGGCGTAGATCGTGGCGGTGCTTGCCTGCAGCCAGACCCTCGGCGCCCTTGCCGCCTGCGCGATCGCCTCTCCGACCACCCGGGCGGAGTCGACGCGTGAATCCATCATCTGGCGCAGGTTGGTGTCGTTGTAGCGGCAGCTGACGGTGCGACCGGCCAGGTTCACGACCGCATCGGCGTCCTCGAACTCGGTGGCCCAGGCCCCCAGGGTCCGCCCGTCCCACCGCACGTGCCGGACGCCGGGTTCGAGTTGCTCGACTCTTCGGCTCAGCACCGTGACACGGTGCCCACGCGCCACCAGCGCCCGCCGCAGCAGGCCACCGACCTGGCCCGTTCCACCAGGAATGACGACCGTCATCGGTGACCTCTCGACACCGGTGTCACCACGGTCGTTCATCGCTGCTTCTCCGTCGTCGAACCCACTGCTCGTCACCGGACGCTCGCGCACCGGGCGATGAACAACCACTGGATCGGGGACACCAGTGGCCCCGCGAGGCGTGGAAGCAGCAGTGCGGGGCGTGAGTGGACGATCACCTCGAACGTCACCGACCGGTCCGGTCCCCAGGAGATGGTGAACCGTTCCTCACCCTCGAGAGCGTGGCCGGACAGCGCCTGGTAGTGCATGACTGTCTGCTCCGGGGTCTGAACCACCTCGAGCACCACACAGGGCTCCGGCAACCGGAACGGCCCGATCCCGAGCGAGGACAGCATGTGCTGACCCGGAGCTGCGGAGGGGGTGTCCGGATCGACCCAGGCGCCGGAGCATCGGTGCATGTGCCAGGTCAGCAGTGCGACGGACGCCGCCTCGAATCGTTCCTGCCCCATGCCGATGTGGTGCGTCCAGGGGTGGGTGGACCAGCCGTGCTCTCGCCCCGCCCGCGCCGTCATCGGCAAGCCGACGCCGACCGCAGCGCCCATCCTGGTCGGCGCCGACGAGCGTGTCCGATCCCGCGAAGCGACCGGACCGCGTGGCGTTCTGGGCCACCTTGTCCCGGCCGGCGCCGGAGCATGGGTTCCTGACTTCATGCCTGCACCCCTCCCGTAATTGAGCGAACGCTCAAGATGAGCATAAGGAGGATTGAGCGATCGCTCAAGTGGGGTGCCGAGAATGTGAACGGGCCGCAGGTGACGGTCGTGCGTCGGGCTCTTCCCGCGATGCGTGAGCGTTTGATCACCTGGGGTGAAAGTCTCCGGGAGAGGGCCTCTAGATCTTCCGCGCACCCCACCGGAGGCCATAGTGTCCGGAACCAGCCGCGAGGGCGGTTGCCGGTAGCGGGGGCCCGGGAGCCTTGGAGGAGGACGACGTGGCACGTGCTTCCGTGGAAGTCCGCGAGGCCGGGGTGGCCGACGTGGACGCTTTGATGTGGCTGTACTCATCAGCGTGTCTCGATCAGGGCCAGCTGCGCGCATCAGCCGACCACGTTCGCGCCCGTCTCGTGAAGGCACTGGCCGGCGACACGGTGCGCGCCCTCCTCGCCGTCCTGGGGGACCAGCCCGTCGGGTACGCACTGCTGACCTCCAGTCCGCTACTGCCCCTGGGCAATTGCGCCGGCCCGAGCATCGAGCACCTGCATGTCGTACCCGAGCACCGGCGCCGTGGTGTCGGCCGGGCCCTCATGCGACGTGCTCTGCTGATCGCCCAGGCCGACGGTGCCGAGCAGCTGGCCTGCACCGTCCTGCCGGACGATCGCGAGTACACCCGGTACATGGCCCGGCTCGGGTTCGCTCCCGTGGTCGTGCGCCGCGCAGTGTCCCTCACGGCCCTGCGCCGGCGCCTCGCCGCCGATCACGCGGGCGTCGGGCCCGCCACCCTGCACACCACCGACCTCGTCGCCCGCCGCCGTTCACTGCGCGCCCGGTTGGCCCGGGTGGGGGTGGACACGGCGCCCGTGCCCGAGACGCTCACCTCGCCCGGGCATGCCGTGCCGGTGGTCCCGTCGGCGTCCTGACCTGCCCCCGGGGTCCAGCCGCCGGTGCAGTTCTTCCCACGCGCCGATACGGCGCGGCACGTCGCGCGACGTGCAGTTAACCCACCCCGACCCACGCCACTGGAGAGCCCGTGTCGGGGGAGCTGACTACCCTTGCCCAGGTGACCTCCCCTGCGGCGACCAGCACCTCTCGCAAGACCACCGCACCGCGCAAGACCAGTGCCAGGTCGGCGAAGAAGGCGGTTCCGGCGCGGCCCAGGTTGCTCCTGGTCGACGGCCACTCGCTGGCATACCGCGCCTTCCACGCACTGCCGGTCGAGAACTTCGCCACCACCACCGGGCAGCCGACCAACGCCGTGTACGGCTTCACCTCGATGCTGATCAACGTCCTGCGCGACGAGGAACCGACGCACCTCGCGGTGGCGTTCGACATCTCCCGGCAGACGTTCCGTTCCGAGGAGTACTCCGAGTACAAGGCGAACCGGGCCAAGAGCCCGGACGAGTTCCGGGGGCAGGTGGGACTCATCAAGGAGGTGCTCGCCGCGCTGCGGATCACGGTGGTCGAGAAAGAGGGGTTCGAGGCCGATGACGTCATCGCCACCCTCACCGAGCAGGCTGTGGAGCAGGGGTACGACGTCCTCGTCTCCACGGGGGATCGTGACGCGCTGCAGCTCGTCCGACCCGAGGTCACGGTCCTCTACCCGCGCAAGGGCGTCTCCGACCTGGTGCGCATGACCCCCGAGGTCGTGGCGGAGCGCTACGGCGTCCCCCCCGAGCGCTACCCGCATCTCGCGGCTCTGGTGGGCGAGACCTCCGACAACCTGCCCGGCGTCCCCGGGGTGGGGCCGAAGACGGCCGCGAAGTGGATCAGCACCTACGACGGCCTCGACGGGGTCATCGCGAATGCGGACCTCATCAAGGGCAAGGCGGGGGAGAACCTGCGTGCGCACCTCGACGGTGTCATCCGCAACCGCCGGCTCAACGCTCTGGTGCGTGACCTGCCGTTGTCCGCCACCGTCGCCGAGCTCGTGCGTCGGCCATGGGCCCGCGAGGAGGTGCACACGGTCTTCGACGGGTTGGAGTTCCGCATCCTGCGCGACCGACTCTTCGCCACCCTGGAGTCGGCCGAACCCGAAGCCGAGGAGGGCTTCGGTGTCGACGGCGCCATCCTGCTCGCAGGTGAGGTCGGCCCGTGGCTCACCGAGCACGCCCAGGCCCGGACGGGCCTGTACGTCATGGGGGAATGGGGCCGGGGCACCGGTGACGTGACGGGTCTTGCGCTCGCCGGAGCGGACGGCATCGCGGCCTGGCTCGACCCGACGACCCTGGAGTCACCCGACGAGCAGGCCCTGGCGGCCTGGCTCGCCGACCCCGAACGGCCCAAGGTCGCGCACGACGTCAAAGGTCCCAGCCACGCACTGCTCGCGCGGGGCTGGGCGCTCGCGGGGGTCGTCTTCGACACCGCCCTCGCGGCCTACCTCTGCCGCCCCGACCAGCGCAGTTACGACCTCGCCGATCTGGCCGTGCGCCATCTCAAACGCGAACTCCGTGCCGAGGGTTCGGTGCCGGCGGGTGTCGACGCCGAGGGTGACGAACAGCTGACCCTGGACGGTGACGACGGCCCCGTCGGCGGTGACGACCAAGCGCGTGCCGAGGAGGGCATGGTCCGGGCACTGGCGATCGCGGAGCTCGCCGAGGTGCTCACGGGGGAGCTCGAGGAGCACGGGGGGACCCGGTTGCTGCGCGAGGTCGAGCTGCCCCTCGTGGGCGTGCTGGCCCGTCAGGAGCGCGTCGGGATCGCCGTCGACACGAACCTGCTGGCTGATCTCGAGGGCCACTTCGCCGACCGGGTGGCGCAGGCGCAGCGGATGGCCTACGAGGTCATCGGCGCCGAGATCAACCTGGGTTCGCCCAAGCAGTTGCAGACCGTGCTCTTCGAGCAGCTGGAGATGCCCAAGACCAAGAAGACGAAGACGGGTTACACCACCGACGCCGACGCGCTGACGGCACTCTTCGTCAAGACCGAACACCCGTTCCTGGCCCACCTGCTCGAGCACCGCGACGCCTCACGGTTGCGCCAGACGGTCGAGGGGTTGCAGAAGTCGGTGGCGGACGACGGCCGTATCCATACGACCTACCAACAGATGATCGCGGCCACCGGCCGGCTCTCCTCCACCGATCCCAACCTGCAGAACATCCCGATCCGCACGGAGGAGGGGCGCCGCATCCGCGAGGCGTTCGTGGTGGGCCCCGACGCGGGTCCGGGCGGCGGTTACGAGTGCCTGCTCACGGCCGACTACTCCCAGATCGAGATGCGGATCATGGCGCACCTGTCCGCCGACGAAGGGCTGATCTCGGCCTTCACCTCGGGGGAGGACCTGCACCGTTTCGTCGGCAGCCGCGTCTTCGGCGTAGAACCAGGCGAGGTCACCTCCGCCATGCGGGCCAAGATCAAGGCGATGTCCTACGGTCTGGCCTACGGGCTGTCCGCCTTCGGATTGTCCAACCAGCTGAAGATCTCCACCGAGGAGGCCAAGGGCCTCATGGAGGACTACTTCGAACGCTTCGGTGGCGTGCGCGACTACCTGCGCGGCATCGTGGACGACGCCCGCAAGATCGGGTGGACCGAGACGATCATGGGCCGTCGCCGGTATCTGCCCGACCTCGCCAGCGACAACCGGCAGCGCCGGGAGATGGCCGAGCGGATGGCGCTCAACGCCCCCATCCAGGGGTCGGCCGCGGACATCATCAAGGTCGCGATGCTCGATCTCGACGCGGGTCTGCGTGAATCCGGGATGCGCTCCCGACTCCTCCTGCAGGTGCACGACGAACTCGTGCTCGAGGTCGCGACGGGGGAACGTGAACAACTCGAGGAGCTGGTGCGCTCCACGATGGCCGGCGCCGCCGACCTCGCCGTCGTGCTGGACGTCTCGGTGGGGATCGGTCAGTCCTGGCACGAGGCCGGCCATTGAGCCCACCGCGCCCCGCCCGGCCCTGACCGGCCAGTGATTCGCGGGCTACGCCAGTGAATCGCGGGCTACGCCAGTGGATCGCGGGCTACGCGGGGTCGTGAACCTGCCCTCGGGGCAGCTCGGCGACCAGGATCAGCGTGCCGGGCAGCAGGTCCCCGCGCAGTCGGCTCCAGCCGCCCCACTGCGCGTCACCGGCCAGCCACTCGGGTTCCACCAGGTCCACGAGCTGCAGTCCCGCGTCGCGCAACAGGCGGACCCAGTCGCCGACGGTTCGGTGATGCTCGACGTAGCTGACGATCCCGTGCTCGTCGGCCTCGACGTAGGGCGTCCGGTCGAAGTAGGAGTGGCAGGCCGTCAGCCCAGCTGCCCCGGGTACGTCCGGCAGCGTCCACCGGATCGGATGGGCGACGCTGGCGGCGAAGCGTCCGCCGGGGCGCAGGACGCGTGCGCACTCGCGCAGCACGCGGTCGGCGTCGGCGACGAAGGGCAGCGCACCGTAGGACGTGAAGACCGCGTCAAAGGCGTTGTCCATGAACGGCAGGGCCCGGGCGTCGCACTGCAGCAGCGGTGTGGTGCTCCGCGCCTGGCGATCGAGGACCACGCCTTCGCGCAGCATCCCCATGGAGAGGTCCGTGGCGACGACCTGCGCCCCACGCCCGGCAAGCCAGCGCGCGCATTGAGCGGCCCCTGCCCCGAACTCCAGCACCCGGCGGCCCGCGACATCCCCGAGCAGGCCGGCGTCCTCCTCCTGCAGGCCGTCGGGCCCCCAGACGAACCCCGCCCCACCCGGCCCGAGGAAGGCTCCGTGTTCGACGCGGTAGTCCGCCGCCTCGGCGTCCCACCAGCGGCGCTGGGCGGTGACGGTCTCGGTGGGGGAGACCGCGCGGCGACCGACGAAGGGCTGGGCCGGTGCTTCGCTCGTGCTGGACTCGCTCACGCCCACATCCTCACAGCAGTGCCGGGGTCCTCACAGCAGTGCCGGGGTCCTCACAGCAGTGTTTGGGTCCTCACAGCAGTGCCGGGGTCGACGTCGGACGCGAGCTTTGCCCCGGCCTGTGCCCGCAGGTACTCTGGGAGCGCGCGCGTCCGGCCTCGTTCGATCCACCGCACGACGACGGCGCACGTGGCGGTCCGGGACGACCCGAGCCGTGCACCTACGACTGTCCATGACGGAGCCTCTACCTCTATGACGACCATAACGACCGCTCCGGCGAGCACCCCCCCTCAGATCGCGATCAACGACATCGGGTCGGCTGAGGACTTCCTTGCCGCGGTCGACGCGACCATCAAGTACTTCAACGACGGTGACATCGTCTCCGGCACCATCGTGAAGGTCGATCGTGACGAGGTCCTCCTCGACATCGGTTACAAGACCGAGGGTGTCATCCCCTCGCGCGAACTCTCGATCAAGCACGACGTCGACCCCAACGAGGTCGTCGGCGTCGGTGACGAGGTCGAGGCCCTGGTCCTGCAGAAGGAGGACAAGGAAGGGCGTCTGATCCTGTCCAAGAAGCGCGCTCAGTACGAGCGCGCCTGGGGCACGATCGAGGCCAAGAAGGAAGCCGACGAGGTCGTCGAGGGCACCGTCATCGAGGTCGTCAAGGGTGGGCTCATCCTGGACATCGGTCTGCGCGGGTTCCTGCCGGCATCGTTGGTCGAGATGCGTCGCGTGCGCGACCTGCAGCCCTACGTGGGCAAGACGATCGAAGCCAAGATCATCGAGCTGGACAAGAACCGCAACAACGTGGTCCTGTCCCGCCGTGCCTGGCTCGAGCAGACCCAGTCCGAGGTTCGACAGAACTTCCTCACGACCCTGCAGAAGGGTCAGGTCCGTTCGGGTGTCGTCTCCTCGATCGTCAACTTCGGGGCGTTCGTCGACCTCGGTGGCGTCGACGGTCTCGTCCACGTCTCCGAGCTGTCCTGGAAGCACATCGACCACCCGTCCGAGGTCGTCGAGGTCGGCCAGGAGGTCACGGTCGAGGTTCTCGACGTCGACATGGACCGTGAGCGCGTCTCGCTGTCGCTGAAGGCGACCCAGGAAGACCCGTGGCAGCAGTTCGCCCGGACCCACGCCATCGGTCAGGTCGTGCCGGGCAAGGTCACCAAGCTCGTGCCGTTCGGTGCGTTCGTCCGTGTCGACGACGGCATCGAGGGTCTCGTGCACATCTCCGAACTGGCCGAGCGCCACGTCGAGGTGCCCGAGCAGGTTGTCCAGGTCAACAGCGACATCTTCGTCAAGGTCATCGACATCGACCTCGAACGTCGCCGGATCTCGCTCTCCCTCAAGCAGGCCACCGAATCGCTGGCCGCTACGGGTGGGGAGTTCGACCCGTCGCTCTACGGCATGGCCGCGGACTACGACGAGCAGGGGAACTACAAGTACCCCAACGGTTTCGACCCCGAGACGAACGACTGGCTCGAGGGGTTCGAGTCGCAGCGCGAGGAGTGGGAGGCGCAGTACGCGCTGGCCAACGAGCGCTGGGAACAGCACAAGAAGACCGTCGCGGAGGCCGCCGAGGCCGAGGCGAAGGCCGAAGCCGAAGGTGTCGACCCGGCGGCAGCAGCATCGAGCAGCGCCTCCAGCAGCAGCGCCTCGACCGCCGCTCCGTCGTCCTACACCTCCGAGGCGCCCGAGGCTGCGGGAACTCTCGCATCCGACGAGGCGTTGGCGGCGCTGCGCGAGAAGCTCACCGGCGGGAACTGAGCGCGGTGATCTGCTGACCAGCACCTCACGTCAGCAGTGAAGAGGGCCTCGACCGGTTGTCCGGTCGAGGCCCTCGTTCGTGGTGGGCCACGCGATCCCGGGTGAAACCGGTGATCTCGTGGGGCGGGGGAGCTAGATCGCTGATTTCCACCCGTTGGGCTGGACGCCTACCCGGTTGGCCCCAGACAGTGGGGCCGTCACGTGCGGCGGTGGGGCCGTGCTGCTGCGGAGGACCAACGAGGGTTCGAGCGCTCCCGGGTCCACCACCTGCTGGTCGAGACGCGCCAGCAGGACTCCCACGCAACGACGTCCGATGGCAGCGAAATCCTGGTGCACCGTGGTCAGCGGTGGGTTGAGGAACCCCGATTCCGGGATGTCGTCGAAGCCGACCACACTGACGTCGTACGGCACCGACAAACCGGCCTCTGCCACCGCTCGCAGAACCCCGATGGCCATGTGATCGTTGGCCACGAACACCGCCGTCGCCCCTGCCGCAACGGCTCTGCGCCCGGCGGTCAGTCCCGAGGCTGCGCTCCAGGCGCCGCGGACGGGACGCGGCACGGTTCGCAACTGCTCGACGAGAGCCGTCCGCCACCCCGTCGCCCGGGCCCGGGACTCGGCCCAGTCCTGCGGGCCCGCCACATGGTGGACGGTCTCGTGACCCAGCTCGAGGAGGTGCAGCGTCGCCTCCCGGGCCGCGGCGACTTCGCCCCAGTAGGCGTCCGCGACGCCGGCACCGTCGAGCCCCGGGGCCAGCACGCACGGAAACGTCGCGCCGGCGGCGACGACCGCGGCCTGAGATGCGTCCTCGGGCACGACGGCGATCGCTCCGTCGACGCTCTGGGCGCGCAGTTCCGACAGGGCTGCCGCCACGCTCTGGGGCAGCAGGTCATTGGTCATGACCACGGTCACCGAGTAACCCGCGTCCCGCGCTGCCTCCTGGATACCGATGAGGGTCATGGCGGGCCCGTAGACGGCGGTACTGGCCACGACCACCCCGATACGGTGCGAGCGGCGGGTGACGAGGGTGCGGGCGGCGACGTTGGGTTGATAACCGATCTCTTCGATGGCCTGCTCGACGCGCTCACGGGTACGGCGGGCCACGGAGGGACTACCACGCACGACCCGGGAGACGGTTTGTTGCGAGACCCCGGCGAGCTCAGCCACGTCGGCCAGGACGGGTGTGCGCGCCAGTGAGCCGACCGAGGTCACCGGCCCCCCCAGGGAATGAGGCTTACGACCACGTTCCATCGGACCTGCCTCGGGCGGTGCGTCGACGTCGACGCTGCGAATGGGTTGCGACCGGTCTGGGTTGGGCCTACCGCTACGGCTTGGGCCGACGGCTGCGGTGGCGTCCACGAACACGGTGCGCCGTGAGCATAACCCCACGACCACCTCAGCTGCACCGGTTCCGCGGTGCGCAGGACACCGTTCCGGGAGGGCATGGGTTCTCGCAGGACATGGGTTCCGGCAGTAGCGGACCACGTGGGTTGTCGACTTGACGGTGCTCGTTGCTAACGCTAACAATGTCGAGGACAAAACCTGTTGCCGGCCCCGGGACGACGAAGCTCGCCGCCGGCAACAGCCACCCGCACCGTGAAGCGGTGTTCTTCCACCAGCACCATGTCGCCGCGCGATGTGGTGTTCACGAGGTACAGAGGAGTTCCGCCGTGATGAAACGTCGTAGTGTCCTGGCCGCCTTCGGGGTCAGTGCCGTTCTCGGTCTCGCCGCCTGTGGTGGCGGGGGCGCGGGAGCCACCAGCGATGGCAGTGCCACCTCCTCGTCCGCAGCCGCCCCGGCGGACGTCACGGTGGGTGTCGCGATGCCGACCCAGACATCGGAGCGTTGGATCGCCGATGGCAACAACGTCAAGGCGGGTCTGGAGAAGGCCGGGTACAAGGTCGATCTCCAGTACGCGAATGACGACATCCCCACCCAGTCCCAGCAGATCGACCAGATGATCACCAAGGGCGACAAGTTGCTCATCGTGGCGGCCATCGACGGCACCGCGCTCAGCAGTCAGCTGTCCTCGGCCGCGGCCGCCGGTATCAAGGTCATCTCCTACGACCGCCTGATCCGCGGTTCGGGCGACGTCGACTTCTACGTCTCCTTCGACAACTACAAGGTCGGGGTGCAGCAGGGCACCTCGCTGCTCACCGGGCTGGGCCTGCTGAACGCAGACGGCTCCCCGGGTAGCGCGGCGGGTCCTTTCAACATCGAGCTGTTCGCAGGTTCGCTGGACGACAACAACGCGAAGTTCTTCTGGGACGGCGCTTTCGACACCATCAAGCCGTTCATCGACTCCGGCAAGATCGTCGTGAAGTCCGGTCAGACCAAGATCGACCAGGCGGCCACGTTGCGCTGGCAGCAGGAAGTCGCGCAGAAGCGCATGGAGGACCTGCTGACCTCCGCGTACAACGACGGCAGCAAGGTCGACGGTGTGCTCTCGCCCTACGACGGCATCTCCCGCGGCATCATCAC